>JAHCBA010000003.1 GCA_019634625.1 Verrucomicrobiia bacterium | reverse complement strand
CCGTAACCTTTCCCCCATGTCCGACCTGCTGCTGCGCGGCGGGCGCCTGATCGACCCCTCCCAAGGCCTCGACGCGACCCGTGACGTGCTCATCCGCGGCGACCGCATCGCAGCCCTGGCGCCCGACCTCTCCGATCATCCCGATGCCCCCCTTGCCACCGTCGTCCATGTCGCCGGCCTCGTCGTCGCCCCAGGCCTGATCGACATCCACGTCCACTTCCGCGAACCCGGCCAGACCGCCAAGGAAACCATCGCCTCCGGAGCCCGATCCGCCGCCCGCGGCGGATTCACGTCCGTGGTCTGCATGCCCAACACCTCCCCGGCCATCGACGATGCCGCCGCCATGGGGCTCGTCCGCGACCGCGCCCGCGAACAGGCCTGCATCCGCGTCTTCGTCGCCGGTGCCATCACCCGCGCCATCGCCGGCCAGGAACTCGCCCCCATCGGCGCCCTCCATCGCGCCGGCATCGTCGCCATCTCCGACGACGGCCACTGCGTCCAGAACGGCGAACTCATGCGCCGCGCCCTCGAATACGCCCGCATGTTCAACCTCCGTGTCATGGACCATTGCCAGGACTACGCCCTCGTCGCCGAAGGCGTCATGCACGAAGGCTACTGGAGCGCCGTCCTCGGCCTCCGCGGCTGGCCCGCCATCGGCGAGGACGCCATCGTCGCCCGCAACATCCTCCTCGCCCGCCTCACCGGCACCCACATCCACTGCCAGCACATCAGCTCCGCCCGCAGCGTCGATCTCATCCGCCGCGCCCGCGACGAAGGCGTCCCCATCTCCGGCGAGGCCTGTCCCCACCACTTCGTCCTCACCGACGCCGCCGTCGCCGGCAGCGACCGCTTCTGGCCGGAGGATGGTGCCTCCCTCTTCTCCGCCCGGCTCATGGAGGACCCCGCAGCCCGCCCCCGCTGGCCCGCCTACGACACCCACTTCAAGATGAATCCCCCCCTTCGCTCGGCCGGCGACCGCGCCGCCGTCCTGAACGGCGTCAAGGACGGCACCCTCGAAATCCTCGCCAGCGACCACGCCCCGCACTGCAACTACGAGAAGGACGTCGAATTCGACTTCGCCCCCTTCGGCATCGTCGGCCTCGAAACCGAACTCGCCCTCGCCCTGACCGAACTCTACCACCCCGGCCACCTCCCCCTCGCCTCCGTCCTCGAACGATTCACCGCCCGCCCCGCCGCCCTCTTCCCCCTCGTCGCCGAGGAAACAGGCACCCCCCTCGGCCGTCTTCAACCCGGCGACCCCGCCGACCTCACCCTCATCGATCCCAATCTCGAGTGGACCTACGACGTCCGCCGCACCGCCAGCAAATCCGCCAACTCCCCCTTCCACGGCTGGCGCCTCAAAGGCCGCGCCGTCGCCACCCTCTGCCGTGGCCGCGTCGTCTGGAGCGAACTGGCCGGACTCGGGGAATAAGCCCGGCTTCCCCGCTTGATCCCCGGCCCCGGTGCGGAAATCATCCCCGCCCCGTCATGAAACTGCACTCGTTCTTGATCCCGGCCGCCCTCCTGGCCTCGACTCTCGCCATGAACGCGGCCGAAAAACCCGGCTATACCGACACCCCCGTCATCACCGGCCAGAAATGGCGCGTCCACGACGCCGAACGCCCCCAACCCCGCACCGTCACCCCGGGCGCCGCCTTCAGTCATGGCGCCCCCGCCCCCTCCGACGCCAAGGTCCTCTTCGACGGCACCGACCTGTCCCTCTGGACCAAGGGCGGTGCCCCCGCCCCCTGGAAGGTCGAGAACGGCTACATGGAGGTCGTCGGCAAAAGCGGTTCCATCGAAACCAAGGACCATTTCGGCAGCTTCCAGCTCCACCTCGAATTCGCCGCCCCCAACCCGCCCGTCGGTGACGGTCAGGCCCGCGCCAACAGCGGAATCTTCCTCCACGGCATCTACGAGATCCAGGTCCTCGACGGCTACCGAAACCCCACCTACGCCGATGGCTCCGTCGGCTCCATCTACGGCCAGTGGCCCCCCCTCGCCCTCGCCGCCAAACCCCCCGGTCAATGGCAGTCCGTGGACATCCTCTTCGAAGCCCCCAGGACCGACCAGGGCCGCGTCCGCGAACCCGCCCACGTCACCGTCATCCTCAACGGCATCGTCGTGCAGCATCGCCAGCCCATCCTCGGCCCCGTCCGCCATCGCGAAGTCGCCGCCTACGACGCCAATACCCCCACCCGCGGCCCCATTGGCCTCCAGGACCACGGCGACCCGGTCCGCTTCCGCAATATCTGGATCCGCCCCCTGGGCGAACACGACCAACCCTGATTCCTGATTCCGGCGCCCCCGCCCGCGCGTCCTACGCGTCCTCCTTCCTCCGCCAACCGGCAACGTACATCCCGTTGCCCCCCCAGCGTTCCGAAGGAAACCACGCCTCGTTCGGCCGGCCCGGTCCGGGTTCCGCCCCCGCGGCAACCGGCCATTCCAGCGGCTCGAACGCCGCATTCCCCGCCTCAAACGCCCGCGCCACCCCGGTCGTCTCCGCCCGGGTCAGGGTGCAGACGGAATACACCAGGCGCCCGCCCGGCTTCACCCCGCGCGACGCCCCCTGCAGCAGCGCCAACTGGCGCCCGGCCAGTTCAGCCACGTCCCGCGGCGTCGTGGTCCAGCGGGCCTGCGGGTTCCGGCGCCACGTCCCCACCCCGCTGCACGGCGCGTCCACCAGCACCCCGTCCATCCGCGGCGTCATCGGGCGTTTCGCCCCCCCCTCCCACACCGCCCAGCGCACATTGAACAGCCCGGCCCGGCCCACCCGCATCCGGAGCCGCTTCAGCCGCCACTCCGCCCGGTCCGTCGCCCACACCACCCCGCGGTTGTCCATCAGATCGGCCATGTGCAATGCCTTGCCTCCCTCGCCGGCACACGCATCCCACCAACTCTCCCCCGCCTTCGGCCCCGCCAGCAGCGTCACCCACTGCGAGGCCACGTCCTGCACCTCGATCCGCCCCCCCTGGAACATCGCACTCCGAAACAAATCCTGCCCCCCGTCATAACGCACCGCCTCGGGCACCAGCGGGCATGGACACGACGCCTCGCCCAGTTCCAGGGCCACGATGGGCCCCTGACCCGGCCGTCCCCGCAGCCACAGCACCGGCTCCTCCTGGAGCAACCGCAGCCAGGCCGGCGTCACCTCCATGTGCTCGTGAATCCAGTCCGGAACGGCCTTCCGCAAGGCCCCTTCACTGAATCGTGCAGGTTCGCGCGCAAACCGTTCCGCCAGCGCATCCGCGGCTTCCATTCGCTCCCGCCAGTCGCTCCGCTCCTCCAGCCATCCCCACCACCGGTACACCCGGAACACCAGCTGCGCCGTCCGCGCCGCCATCTCCCGCGTCAACCCCGGAACCCCCCGCAGCACCTCGCGCAGCACGGCGTCCGCCGGACGCTTCGCCCCCGCCTGCGAAAAAACCCGGATCGCCAGCCCCTCAGGCTGCGGACCCGCCCTGGAAGCCCGTCCCGTCTGCGCGCCCCCAGCCCGGGGTTCCCCCGATTCTCCACCCCGGGAACTCCACCCCCGCGCCCGCGCACCCGTTCCCCGATCTTCCCTCCCCCCTGAACTCCGCCAACGGGGAGCCCTCTCCCGATCCGCGTTCGCCCGTTCCACCCGCCCGCCCCGTTCCCCGTCCCCATCCCAACCCCGTGGCATCCGCGGCTTCCAAGCCGACGAGTCCCGCTCCCCGGATTCCCGCGCGCGGACCGGCCGCCCCCCCGGCCTGCTGCTCCCCTCGCCCGTCGCCCGTACCTTCCAAGCCCCCGCGGGTCGATTCCCGGCAACCCTCGGCTCTCCCTTCCCCTCCACCCCCCGCCAGGGCTTGCGCCCCGCAGAACCCCGACGATCCACGGCACCCCGACGATCCACCGGTCCCCCACGGTCCACGGGTCCCTCACGATCCACGGGTCCCTCACGATCCACGGGTCCCCGCCGATCCACAGGTCCCTGACGACGCATAGGTCCCTTACCACGCACGGGTCCCACGCGACCGAATCCTCCCGCCCCCCCCGCCCCCCCAGTACCGCCCCCGCCACCCGGTCGCCGGGCGGGGGGACGTTTCGACGATCGGGAAGACACCGGACGGCGCGCGTTCATTTCGCCAACCCTGCGAGACACCCGCCTCATCAGGCAAGCTGCCCGGTCCCGCTTATCGGAGATGGGCGGCGAGGTCGCTGATCTGACGGTTGACCCGCCGGTGGGCGGCAAGGCATTCCCCGGAAAGGCCGGCCAGCACCTCTCCCGCAAACGTCACGTACTCGGACCAGACACGACGGATCACCTCGATGCCCGAAGGCGTGATCCGTGCCTGCGTCCTCCGCCCCCCGTCCTTCACCTCCCCAAACTCGACCCACCCCCGGCCCGCCGGTTTGGCTCCGCTGGCATCCCGCCCCCCCATGTCGTCCAACCACCGCGAAAGCAGCGCCGAAGAGGCGGCCATCGAATGCACCAGCGAATCTCGGAGATGCGCCGTGGACATGAACCCGGATGCCGTCAGTCCCTCCCGATGCCTCAGATGGTGTTCGTACAGAAGGACGAGAATGTCCGCCTTCTCCACGGTGAGTTCGGTGCCCCGAAGCGTCATCCGCCCGAGCGGACCCAGCAATCCGCGCGCCGACTTCAGGATGCCATGGAGGATCTCCGCTCGCGACCCCGCACCCTGGGGATGTCCGGAATCGTGATACTCGAGGGCTAGGGTGTTGCGACAGATCTGGTCACAGACCCGCGCATGGTCAGCCAGGTCGGCGTCGCTCGCGCGAACCATGACCCGGCCGGCCAGCCATGCGTACTCGGTCCACAGATCCTCCATCAACCGCTCGCCCTTCTCCGTGTACTCGAACGTCCGAGGCGCCGCGTAGCGCCCGCGCGACGTGGGGCCCAGATGGAGGAGACCCCTCTCTGCAAAGGCCTGGAGAAGTCCGCGCATCCGGGTGGCGCTCACGGCGGTCACCCGGGTGAGGTCCTGACCCGCTTCGGAAGCCGCTCGGGCGCGGGTACGGGCAAAGGGCCCAACCGCCTTCAAATGCGCGAGCTGGAGGTACACGTCTGCGTCGTCGAGCTTCAGATCGTGGCGGCGGACCAGGGATTCCAAGGGCGTCCAGAGATCGCGACGGGCGACGTACAGGGAGCCGAGCGTGGCAACGGCAGGATCGTGGTAGAGCAACGCCAACTCACTCATGCAACGGGGGAGGATGGGCCTGGGCCCACCGTTGACGCAAGCTTCAATCGCCTTATAGAAACCGCATAGATTATGAACTGCAACTTTGTTGCATTTTAACAGTTGACTGTTGGCGTTTGAGGCGGCAGGTTGCCGGCCATGGCAACGCTGCATCAAGCCTCCACAGACCCTCTCCTGGAAGCCGGTCCCGACGCCTCCGATCTCCTGTCGGGTAGAGAACTCCTCCTCGACCTGTTGGACAGCCCGGAATTCAGAAGACGGCAGATCGCCGCCTCACCGCGCCCCGTCCCATTGAACCACCCCCTGCTCCGCAGGTCGCCGGGGCGCCTGCGCCCGCGATCCGTCCTCTATTACCCTTCCTGCGGTCACGACTGGGCACCCCTTCTGCGCCCGGAGTTCCAAGGCAACCCGAAGGGACCGCCTGCGATCGACACGTTCGTCTACTGCGATCACTACATGGACCAGGAAACCATCCTCGCTCACCTGATCAGCGAACAAAAGCCACTCCGGCGCGGCGGCCTCTGGATCGAGTCCTTCAGCGCCATCCCGCCTGAACAGGTCGCATCGCTGAACCGCGTCGAGGATTCCCCGGTCGCGTTGCCAATCGGGTCGGGTTCGCATCGCCCGGTCCCGTGGGGATGGCACGTCCGGTTGATGCGCCATGTCGGGGAGAAGTCCCGCTTCATCGAACTCCTGTACCTCAGCGCCGAAGGCGTTGCCACCTACTGGAACTTGTTCGCCCGGTATCGCCGCGCCCCCACCGTGCTCTGCCGCAAGCGCCCCGCGACGCACGCGTACCACTGGACTGGACCCGTGGGCCTCCTCCAGCAAACCAGTGGATCAACCGCGCCGTTCCTGATCACAACCGATTCGTCCCGGGAGGAAGGCGCACCGTGGACCGCGCCTTGGGGCGAATTCCACGACTGGGATTCGGTCAATGAGTCGGGTGGCTACAAGGACCAGGTGTGGGGGTTCCGCCTGCCCGAGGTGCCTCCTGCGAGAGGGGCGGTCCACGCCAAGGCGACCTGAGCATGGATCCCTCCGGATCGGCCTTTTATGGGAACTACCCACGATGACTTCCTCTCGGTCGAAATTGACCGCCTGGAGCGCGAACACGGCATCTTTCGCGCCCCCGTGATCGAGTACTTCCGGCACCGCTCGTTCCACACCCGCGCCGTATTTGCCGAATGGGACGAGGAACGGATGCTTCGCGAGCTGAAGGCCCAAGTCTATCGGTCCGAGGTGGTTCTCGAAGGTCTCGGGGAGACCTCCATCCCGAGATCGACCCGCGTCGTCCTCTTTCGATTCGAACCGGATGTCTTCGGGGTCCTGGAAAGATCCAGCCTCTTCGTCTACGCCGGTGACGCGGAACGGGCGGAAGATCTGGCGACGAGGCTGCGCGACGAGTTCACCCGCCCGACGCCGCCGACGGTGCCGGGGTTCCACCTCCTGAGCACGCAGCATGGCCACGTCAGCACGCAACACGTGCCGGTCGGGGTCACCGAACCGATGGAACCCGCGTCCCTCGCACTCCACTACGGCGAGGACATGATCGAGTTCGAGAAATCGTTCACCAAGGCACTCGAGAAGGGGGTTCGCGGCGTCTCCATCTTCCGGGGTGAGCCGGGTACGGGCAAGACGACCTACATCCGCCACCTGATGGCAAGGTTCCGGGAAAGTCACCGGTTCTACTATCTTCCCATCCATGCCCACCTGTCCCTGGGGGCACCCTCCATGGTGGACTTCTGGACCGGGGAGTTGAAGGCGCACCCCGGTGCCAACCGTGTCGTCGTGCTCGAGGATGCCGAGGAATCGCTGATGAACCGGGGCCCGGGCAACAAGGAGCAAGTCTCAACCCTGCTGAATGTGGCCGATGGCCTGCTGGGTGAAATGCTCCGTGTCCACCTGATCTGCACGGTGAACTGCCCGATGGAGCGGCTCGATCCGGCAATCATCCGCCCCGGCCGCCTGGTGGCCAGTCGCGAGTTTCGGCGAATGAATTCAGCCGACGCCAGACGCCTCGCCGAAACCCGCAGGCTGCACCTCCCCCCACAGGCCGACTACTCCCTGGCCGAGATCTACGCCACCGCGCCACTCGGATCCCCAGTGCCCGCACCCCCCGCGATCCTGGGCTTCGCCCCCCCGGAAACAACCCCCAAAGGACCGCGCGGCCCGGTCACTTCCTAAACTTGTCGGGGCCCCGCGCTCCCCGAGCCGGACGCTCGCCTTTCGCGGCCGCCTCCTTGTCCTTGCCCGCCTTGGCCGGGTCCTCCTCCTGCTTCGGCGGCAGCGGTGTCGAACTTTCCACCAACACCTTCATGGTCACCACGACCTCAGGGTGCAGGCGCAGTTCGACCTCGTGATCGCCCAGCGTCCGGATCGGGTGCTCAATGTGGATCTTCTTCTTGTCCACCACCGCGTCGAACTGGTTCTTCAGCTCGTCCACGATCAGGCCCGAGGTCACCCCGCCAAACATCCGCCCGTCCTCACCCGTCTTGACCTTGAGGTGCAGGATCAGCTTCGACATGCTCCGGCCCAGCTCGCTCATCGCGTTCAGCTCGTTCGCCTCGCGCTCGCCCCGACGCTGCTTCAACACCTCCAGGCGACGCTTGTTCGCCGCCGTCAGCGGGATCGCCAGTCCCCGCGGATAAAGAAAATTGCGCGCGTATCCGGGCGCCACCTTGACGTGGTCCGTTTCGGCCCCGAGTCCGACGACGTTCTGGATGAGGATGACTTCGGTCTTCGACATGGTATGCAGAGGTTGCGCTATCGCGATTCTAGGATTCGAAAGGAACTCAAAAGGGAACATCATCGACCTCGCCCTGAGGCCCGTCCCCACCGTCCGATGGTGCCGGCGCAGAACGCTGTGCCCGGGGGGGAGGGGACGCCGACGAAGCCCCGGATCCCATCGAACCGCCCATCGAACCGCCCATCGGACCGCCCATCGAGCCTCCCGTCGGACCGCCGCCTCCCTCCCCCGACCGCGGCCCGCCGACAAATTGAAACCCCTCCATCACCACCCGCAGCTTCGACACCTTCTGGCCCGTGTTCTTGTCATCCCACTGGTCCAGCTTGAGACGCCCCTCCACAAACAGTGGACTGCCCTTCCGGAGATACTGCCCGATCAACTCCGCCTGCTTGCCCCAGGCATCCACGTCGATGAAGGTGACCTCCTCCCGGCTCTCGCCGCTTTCGGTCTTGTAGGAACGATTAACCGCAAGGCCGATCCGGGCCACCGCCTGCCCCTTCGGCGTGAATCGCAGCTCCGGATCCCGGGTGAGATTCCCCAGCAGGATCACCTTGTTGAAGCTGGCCATGGCCGTGCCGTGGTTCAGGTCTGGGACGCAGTCGGGAATGCCCGTGGCGAGGCCTAGGCCGCGACGCCCGCCACCGCGCCGGCCTCCGTGAACACCACCCGGTACACGTCGTCGTTCAACCGGAACTTCCCCCGCAGCGGCGCCAGGACCCCCGCCTCGGCCTCGAAAATAAAGTTCACGTAAAAGCCCGACTGGTACTTGCGATGCGGAGCCCGGGCGAACTGCCGCTTGTCCATCTTCTGCACCGTCTCAACCTTCCCGCCAGCCCCCGTGATCTCCGCGGTGATCTGGTCGATGATGTCCTTCACACCCTCTTCCTTGCCCGCCGTGTTCAGGATGAACAGACCTTCGTATCGTTTCACAGTGTTGTCCTCTCTCGCTCTCAATCGATCGACCCGTTGTACCGGGCCATCGCCTTCTCAATGCCTTCGTCCAGCCAGCAGGTCATCTGGGCCACCGCCCGCGTGATCACCCGCTCCATTACTTCCCACTCCAGGACCGTGAACCGGCCCAGCACATAGTTCGAAATCTGTCGCTGCTCCGGATCGGCCCGGCCAATCCCCAACCGCAAACGCGCGTACCCGCGCGTCCCCAGATGCGCCTCCACCGAGGCCAGCCCGCGATGCCCCCCGCCGCTCCCATCCGGCCGCATCCGCAGCGACCCCAGCGGCAGATCCGCATCGTCCACCACCACCAGCATCCGGCCCACCGGCACCCGGTAATACCGGGCCACCGCCCCCACCGCCCGGCCGCTCACGTTCATGTACGTCAGCGGCCGCACCAGCCATACCCCGGCATCCCCCCGATCCGCCCGCCCCATCCATGACTCGAACCGTCCCTCCACGCTCCCCGCCACACCCCATGCCCGGGCCAGCGCCTCCACCGCCAGAAACCCCGCGTTGTGCCGCGTCCGCTCATATTCCGTCCCCGGATTCCCGAGGCCCGCGATCAGATGCGGCTCCGTCACCAGGCTCCCTCGTCACGCACCGCAACATTGCCCTACTTCTCGTCGCCCTTCTTCTCCTTGATCATCTCGACCTCGCCCGCCGGCGTCGCTTCTCCCGCCGCAGCCTCCTCAGTCTCCGTCTTCGGCGCCGACACCGCCAGCACCGGCACCTTCTTGTCCCCCAGCAACTCCACGCCCGGCGGCACCGGCAGCTCCCCGAGATGCAACACCTGGCCGACACCCATTTCGCTGACGTCCACCTCGAACACCAACGGCAGATCCGCCGGCAGGGCCCGCACCTTCACCTTGAACAACACGTGCTCCAGCACGCCGCCGTTCTTCACCCCGACGGGGGTGCCCGTGGTCTCCAGGGGCACCGTCACCGTCACCTGCTCGTCCGCAGCCACCTCGTGGAAGTCGATGTGCAACACCTTCCCGGTCAGCGGATCGTGCTGGACGTCATGCACCAGCGCCAGCCGCTGGTCGCCCTGCCCGTCGATCGCCAGATCCACCAGGATGTTCTCGGAGGCGGAATGCGCGATCAGCTTGTCCAGCTCGCGCTGATTCAACTCCAAACTCTGCGCCACCCGCTGGCGCCCGTAGATCACCGTCGGAATGCGACCCGACGCCCGAAGATGTTTCACGGCGTTGCGGCCTGTCACGGCCCGCGGATACGCGGTCAAGGGAACCGATTTCATTGCGTCTGCTGCTCTCTTCGGCTGCTCTCTTCGAGGGGCCCCCAGCGCCTTAGCTGGTCCGCCCACCCTGAAACTCAAATAGTGAGGTCACCGACGAATTACTGTGAATTCGCTTGATGGCCTCCCCCAGCAAGCCCGCCACCGACAAGGTGGTGAGCTTGAAGCCGCTGTAAGCGGGGCGGGGGACCGTATCAGTGGTGATCAGTTCGTCAATATTGGATTTGCGGAGCCGCTCCACCGCCAGCTCCGTCAACAGCGCATGCGACACGCATGCGAAGATCTGCTTCGCCCCCCTCGACTCCAATAGCGCCGCCGCCGCCGCCAGTGTCCCCGCCGTCTCCGTCAGGTCGTCCACCATCAGCACCGTCTTCCCACGGATCTCCCCGATCACTGTCATCGAGTCCACCTCCGTGGCGCTCCGCCTCCGCTTCGCCACAATCGCCAACCCCCCCCCCAGCACCTGCGAATACGCATGCGCCATCTTGATCCCCCCCACGTCCGGACTCACCACCACCAGGTTCTTCAGGCTCTTCTTGCGGATGTACTCGTACATCACCGGCGCCGCGTACAGATGGTCCACCGGGATGTCGAAGAACCCCTGGATCTGCTGCGCGTGCAGATCCATCGTCAATACCCGGTGCGCCCCCGCCGCCACGATCAGATTCGCCACCAGCTTCGCCGTGATCGGCACCCGCGGCTGATCCTTCCGATCCTGCCTCGCATACCCGTAAAACGGTATCACCGCCGTGATCCGCGTCGCGCTCGCCCGCCGCAGCGCGTCGATCATGATGAACATCTCCATCAGGTTGTGGTTCGTCGGCGGACACGTGGACTGCACCACGAACACATCCTCCCCGCGCACGTTCTCCTCGATCTTCACGAACGTCTCCCCGTCGGGAAACTGGTTGCACACCGACCGGCCGAGCTCGACCCCGATCCCGGCACAGATGGCCTCCGCCAATGCCCGATTCGAATTGCCGCTGAAGATCTTCACAAGGAGTTGTTCGGGTGATTCCGCGCCCTCGCCGGTCCACAACCGGAACGCTCACGCGCCCCGCCTGCTCCCGCAGCCTCGGAAACGCCGGACGGTAAGCACCGTCAGCCCCCCGGCCAAGCCGTTTGTCACCGGACCGCCACACAGACCGGCTCCCACGTATGGCCAAACGCCAAGGGCCGGCGGATGTCTCCATCCGCCGGCCCAAAACGAAAACAACGCCCCTTCAACCCTGCCGCCGCTCATCCACCCCCAGAAACAGGGTCCCGCCCTCCCGCCAGATCCGCAGCAGGATCCGCGCGTTCTCCAACCCCTGCACCGCCTCGATGGCCGCTTCCGCGTCCCGCACGGACCGACGGTTGATCTCCCGGATCACATCCCCTTCCCGCAACCCCGCGGCCGCCGCCGCCGACTCCCCATCCACCCCCGTCACCAGGGCGCCGGTCACGTCCCGGGGAATGCGATACTGCTGCCTCAGATTGGCCGTCAGGTCGGCCACCACCACCCCCTGCAACCCCCCGATGTCGGCGGCCGACGCCGGACCTCCCCGCCCGCCAAGCCCCGCCAGTTGCCGGCTTTCCGACCGCTCTTCCAGCACCACGCTGACCTCCCGCGGCTTCCCGTCCCGGTACAACCCCACCGTCACCTCCTTCGCGGGCGGCGTCTGCCCCACCAGCAGGGTCAGATGGCGTCCGTCCCGAACCTCCCTGCCGTCGAAGGTCCGGATCACGTCGCCGGATTGAATGCCACTGCGCTCGGCCGGACTCCGCGGCGTCACTTCGGCCACCAGCGCCCCCGTGGTGCTCCCCTCGGGCAAACCGAACTGCTCCGCCAGCATCGGATTCAATCCCTGGATGTTCACCCCGAGAAATCCCCGCACCACCCGCCCGTGTTCCACCAATCCCTCCAGAACACTTCGCGCCAGATTCGACGGGACTGCAAACCCGACGCCGTTGTTCCCGCCCCCGCTGCTGACAATCGCGGTGTTGATCCCGATCAACCGGCCCGCCACATCCACCAGGGCCCCTCCCGAGTTGCCGGGATTGATGGCCGCATCGGTCTGAATGAAGTCCTGGTACTGCAACCCCACCGGCCGGGCCGTCAACGCCCGCCCCGTCGCCCCGACAATCCCCATGGTCACCGTCTGCCCCACGCCAAACGGGTTGCCGATCGCCAGCACCACATCTCCCACCTCCACCCCGTCGCTGTCCCCCAGGCGGATCGCCGCCAGCCCGTTCGCCTCGATCTTCAGCACCGCCAGGTCCGATTGCGGATCGCGCCCCACCACCTTCGCGACAAACTCCTTCCCGTCCGGATTCAACGTCACCGTGATCGCATCCGCCCCCTCAATCACATGGTTGTTGGTCAGGATGTAGCCGTCCTCCGTCACAATCACCCCGGACCCCAACCCGTGCTGCCGCGGCGTGATCATCGGCCGCCCGGGACCCCCCGGAAACCGGTCCCCGAAAAACTCCCGGAACCACGGATGCATCTCCGGCGCCGGACCCCGTCCCTCGACCCGCCTCGGACGGGTCTCGGTCGAAATGCTCACCACGCTCGGCGTCACCTCCCGCACCACCGGCGCGAAGGTCACCTTCAGGCTCGCCGCCCCTTCCCCGGGCCGCCTCCCTTCGTCCACCACCAGTTTCAAGCCAGCCGGTTTTCCGTCGCTGCCCGCCCCGGACTTCTGCGTGAAGGCGATGCCGCCCGCAGCGGCCAGCAGCAAGCCCGCCAGCAACGCCACCCGGGCGGGCCTGTTCATCCATCGATATCCATTCATCTCGGTTCCTTTCATTAACGATGCGTTCTTGTCCTCCAAACAGGGCCGCATCGTGCGCAACCGGCCCTGAACAACCCCTTTCCCAATCATTACCAATCCGTAAGAACCCCCCCCCTGCCCATCCCGCCCGCGATTCCGACGATCCCGGTCTTGGCAACCGCACCCGCCTTCCGGTTAGCCTCCGCACGCCCTCACACCATGCGCCTCGCCTCCCTCGACTGGCTCGTCATCGGCCTCTTCTTTGCCCTGTACCTCGGAATCGGCTTCGGCGTCGCCCGCCGCGCCGGCAGGAGCTTCGGCTCGTTCTTTCTCGGCGGTCGCACCATGCCCTGGTGGCTCCTCGGCTTCTCCATGGTCGCCACCACCTTCGCCACCGACACCCCCAACCTCGTCACCCAGATCGTCCGGACCAGCGCCGTCTTCGGAAACTGGCAGTGGTGGGCCTTCCTCCTCTCCGGCCTCGTCACCGTCTTCTTCTTCGCCAAACTCTGGCGCCGCTCCGGCGTCCTCACCGACATCGAGTTCAACGAACTCCGCTACTCCGGCCGCCCGGCCGCCGCCCTCCGCGGATTCCGCGCCATCTACCTCGGCGTCATCTTCAACACCATCGTCATGGCCAATGTCACCCTCGCCGCCATCAAGATCGGCGCCGTGATGCTCGGCCTCTCCCCCCTCCAGACCATCCTCATCGCCGCCACCATCACCGCCCTCTACTCCAGTGCCGGCGGCCTCACCGGCGTCGTCATCACCGACCTCATCCAGTTCACCGTCGCCATGGGCGGCGCCCTCGCCGCCGCCTTCTACCTCGTCGGCCTCCCCGAGGTCGGCGGCTGGTCCAGTCTCATCGCCCGCCCCGAGGTCCAGTCCCTCCTCCCCGTCCTCCCCACTTTCTCCACCGTCCCCTGGGATGTCCTTGCCGCCGTCTTCCTCATGCCCCTCGCCATTCAATGGTGGGCCACCTACTACCCGGGCTCCGAACCCGGCGGCGGCGGCTACGTGGTCCAACGCGTCCTCGCCGCACGCAACGAACGCCACGCCGCCGGTGCCGCCCTCCTCTTCAACCTCCTCCACTACGCCGTCCGTCCCTGGCCCTGGATCGTCATCGCCCTCGCCTCCCTCGCCGTGTTCCCCAACCTCGACGCCATCCAGGAGCGGTTCCCCACCCTCAACCCCGCCATCCTCGGCCACGACCTCGCCTACCCGGCCATGCTCACCTTCCTCCCCGCCGGCCTCCTCGGCATCGTGGTCGCCTCCCTCATCGCCGCCTACATGTCCACCATGTCCACCCAGCTCAACTGGGGCTCCTCCATCCTCGTCAATGACCTCTACCGGCGCTTCCTCCGACCCCAGGCCTCCGAACACGACCTCGTCCGGACCGGTCGCGCCGCCACCGCCGCCCTCATGCTCCTCGCCTGCCTCGTCGCCCTCTACCTCGACAGCGCCCTCCAGTCCTTCCAGCTCCTCCTCCAGATCGGCGCCGGCACCGGCCTCCTCTTCGCCCTCCGCTGGTTCTGGTGGCGCATCAATGCCCTCACCGAAATCGTCGCCATGATCGTCTCGTTCCTCGTCGCCGTCGTCCTCCACGTCGGCCATGGCTTCGGCCTCGGCGCCGCTTCCCAGCTCCTCCTCGGCGTCGCCATCACCACCGTCGCCTGGGTCGCCGCCGCCTTCCTCACCCCCCCCACCGACGAATCCCGCCTCCGCGCCTTCTATCGCCAGGTCCAGCCCGGCGGCCCCGGCTGGTCCGCCGTCCTCCACCGCGCCCGTCGCGACGGCACCGCCCTCGAGACCCCGGGACATACCCCCGACTTCGCCCTCGCCCTCATCGGCACCCTCTCCGGCCTCGCCGCCATCTGGGGTCTCCTCTTCACCCTCGGGGCCCTCCTCTACGGCCAGACGGGAGCCCTCATCGGCTGCGGTCTCCTCACCGCCGCCGGCGCCGCCGGCCTGGTCTGGGTCTGGCCCCGGTTGTCCTTCCGCTAGCCCCACTCCCCCAGGCCGCCCCCGTCAGCCGATGGATCCTGGCGCCGCGCCCCGCTCCCCATGCTGACCCTCACGGACAGCGGTCTCTACTGCGCGGCCGGAAACTTCTTCATCGACCCCTGGCGCTCCGTCGAACGCGCCCTCATCACCCACGCCCACAGCGATCACGCCCGCTCCGGTTCCACCTCCTACCTCTGCGCCCGCGAGGGCGTCGGCGTCCTGCGCACCCGTCTCGGTTCCAACGCCTCCATCACCGGACTCCCCTGCGGCGAACGCCTCCGCCTCGGTGATGTCACCGTCAGCTTCCATCCCGCCGGGCACATCCTCGGTTCCGCCCAGATCCGCCTCGAACGGGACGGCGAAATCTGGGTGGCCTCCGGCGATTACAAACTCCATCCCGATCCCACCTGCACCCCCTTCGAACCCGTCCCCTGCCATACCTTCATCACCGAATCCACCTTCGGACTTCCCGTCTATCGCTGGCCCGCCCCCGATGACGTCCTGACCGATCTCCACGCCTGGTGGCGGACCGAAGCCGACCAGGACCGCGTCGCGGTGCTCTTCGCCTACTCCCTCGGCAAGGCCCAGCGCCTCCTCGCCGGACTGCAATCCGCCATCGGCCCGATCTTCGTCCACGACGCCATCCACGCCCTGCTCCCCGCCTACGCCGACGCCGGTGTGCGCCTGCCCCCCGTCCAACGCTTCACCCCCGACGCCGTGCGCGCCTCGGGCGGTCGGGCCCTCGTTCTCGCCCCGCCCTCCGCCGACCCCTCCGCCTGGCTGAACACCCTCGGCGACCTCTCAACGGCGGTGGCTTCCGGCTGGATGACCCTGCGCGGACCCCGCCGCCGCCGCGGTGTCGATCGCGGCTTCGTCCTCTCCGACCATGCCGACTGGCCAAGCCTGCTCGCCGCCATCCGCGCCACCGGCGCCACCCGTATCCTCGTCACCCACGGCACTTCCGCCCCCCTGGTCCGCTGGCTCGCCGAAAACGGCTGGCAGGCCAAGGCCCTGTCAACCCGGTTCCTCGGTGACGCCGCCAGCGAATCCTCCCCCGTGCCCGCGACCTCCAGCCCCACGGCCACCCCAGCCCCATCCCTCCCGGATCCCGCTCCCCAGGCGCCCTCGCCCCACCCGGACTAGCGCATGCGCGCCTTCGCCCAGCTCTTCGTCGGACTCGACCGCACGCCCCGCACCACGGAGAAACTCGCGGCGCTGGAACGCTATTTCCGCGACACCCCGCCCGCCGACGCCGCCTGGGCCCTGTGGTTCCTTTCCGGGCAACGCCTGAAACGCGCCATCCCCATCTCCCTCCTGCGCGAATGGACCGCCGCCACCGCCGGTCTCCCCGCCTGGCTCGTCGAGGAATCCCACGAACACGTCGGCGACCTCGCCGAAACCCTCGCCCTCCTCCTCCCCCCCAACCCCGCCCCAAACCCACCTCCCCTCGCCTCCCTCGTCGAAAACCACCTCCTCCCCCTGGCCGGTGCCACCCCGGCCGCCCAGCGCGCCCTCGTCCTCGAAACCTGGTCCCTCCTCGACACCCCCCAGCGCTTCCTCTGGCATAAACTCATCACCGGCAGCTTCCGCGTCGGCGTCGCCCGCACCCTCCTCGTGCGCGCCCTCGCCCGCCTCGCCGGCGTCGATCCCCCGGTCATGGATCATCGCCTGCTCGGACACTGGCACCCCACCGCCTCGGACTTCGCCCAACTGCTGTCAGACGCACGCCCGGACGATCCGGCCCGGCCGTATCCGTTCTTCCTCGCCTCCCCCCTCGACGCCGATCCCGCCTCCCTCGGCGCCGTCAGCGACTGGCAGATCGAGTGGAAGTGGGATGGCATCCGCGCCCAGTTGATCCGCCGCGCCGGCCAGGCAGTGCTCTGGTCCCGCGGCGGGGAAATCGTCAGCGCCTCCTTCCCCGAAATCCTCGACGCCGCCCGCCAGATCCCGGACGGCACCGTCCTCGACGGTGAACTCCTCGCCTGGCGCGACGCCGGCCCGCTCCCTTTCGCCGCCCTCCAACGCCGCCTCCACCGCCGCCGCCCCTCGCCCGCCCTGCAACGCGAAATCCCGGCCGCCTTCATGGCCTACGATCTCCTCGAACATTCCGGAAGCGACCTGCGCCACCACCCCCTCTCCGAACGCCGCCGCTCCCTCGAATCCATCCTCGCCACCGCCCGCCCGTCCCCAGCCCAAACCCCCGGTTCCCTCCCCCTCAACGACGGCCCGTGGTTCCAACCGGAACTGATCCCCGATCCCAACGCCCCCCCTCCTCCCCCCTTCCCCCTTCGCCTCGCCCCCCCACTGTCCGCCAACTCCTGGAACCACGTCGCCGCCCTCCGCGACGCCGCCCGCCTCGCCTCCGCCGAGGGACTCATGCTCAAACGCCTCGATTCCCCCTACGGCACCGGACGTCCCCGCGGCGCCTGGTGGAAATGGAAGGTCTCCCCCTTCACCTGCGATGCCGTCCTCGTCGCCGCCCAACCCGGACACGGCCGCCGTGCCACCCTCTTCACCGACTACACCTTCGCCGTCTGGCGTGACGACGAACTGGTCCCCGTCGCCAAGGCCTGTTCCGGCCTCACCGACGCCGAAATCGACGCCGTGGACGCCTTCGTCCGCGCCCACACCACCGGACGCTTCGGACCGGTTCGGTCCGTCACCCCCGAACTCGTCTTCGAACTCGCCTTCGAAGGAATCGCCCCCTCCTCCCGCCACAAATCCGGCATCGCCCTCCGCTTTCCCCGCATCGCACGCTGGCGCACCGACAAACGCCCCGCCGACGCCGACACCCTCGAACCCCTGCTCCGCCTCGCCACGCCGCACCAGGCCGCCACGGTTCAAGATTAGTCCTTCCCCCGCCGTAAGACCACGCAGGATGCCGGGCGCCCGCCAACGCGGGAACGCCTGCCTCCGCGCCTGACGACGCCCCATGACCACCAACGCAAAGCTCTACCTCATCAATGGCGCCTACGCGGCCGTCGCCCTCTTCATCGCCATGGTCGCCTTCCTCAACCAGCGGGCCGATCGCGCCCTGGGAGACGCTCTGGCCAACCGCCACCTTTCCTCCGAACTCGCCCGTGAACTGCGCCAAAGCTCCGAGGAACTCACCCGCCTCGCCCGTACCTATGTGGTCACCGCGGACGATCGCCACGAGGCCGCCTACTGGGACATCCTCGCCGTTCGCGATGGCCGCAAACCCCGGCCGGACGGCCGCACGGTACCCCTCCGCAAATTGATGGAGGACGCCGGCTTCACCGCCTCCGAATTCGCCCATCTCAAGGAGGCCGAGGACAATTCCAACGCCCTCGTCCACATCGAGACGATCGCCATGAACGCGGTCAAAGGACGCTTTGCCAACAACCAGGGTGCCTTCGAACAAAGCGGGCCGCCCGACCTCGAACTCGCCCGCCGCCTCATGCACGACGATGCCTACCACCGCGAAAAGGCCCGGATCGCCACCCCCATCGACGCCTTCGAACAGGAACTGAACCACCGTACCCAGAGGGTCGTCGAAGCCCGCCGCGCCCGCCAGGCCGCCCTCTCCCGGATCGTCATGGCCGCCATCCCCGCCCTCCTCATTCTCTCCCTCATCACCTACGCCATCATCCGCGTCCAGATCGCCCGCCCCCTGTCGGGCATGGTCACCCGACTCGCCGGCGCCACCGAACACGTCACCGCCGCCGCCGCACAGTTGTCCACCGCCAGCCACTCCCTCGCCTCCGCCTCCAGCGAACAGGCCGCCTCCCTCGAGGAAACCAGCGCCTCCCTCGAGGAAATGGCCTCCATGACCCGCCGCAACGCCGACAACGCCCAGTCCGGCAAAAACCTCGCCAATCGCGCCCGCCTCGCCGCCGACCGCGGCACCGCCGAAATGCAATCCATGACCAGGGCCATGGAAGGCATCCAGTCGTCCAGCAACGAGATCTCCAAGATCATCAGGACCATCGACGAAATCGCCTTCCAGACCAACATCCTCGCCCTCAATGCCGCCGTCGAAGCCGCCCGCGCCGGCGAGGCCGGCATGGGCTTCGCCGTCGTCGCCGATGAGGTCCGCGCCCTCGCCCAGCGCAGCGCCAATGCCGCCCGCGAAACCACCGGCCGCATCGAACACGCCCTCCAAACCACCAGCGAGGGCGTCCACCTCAGCCGTCGCGTCGCCGAAAACCTCGACGAAATCGTCGCCGCCGTCCGCCAGGTCGATGACCTCATCGGCGAAATCGCCACCGCCTGCCGCGAACAAAGCGAGGGCATCGGCCAGATCAACACCGCCGTCACCCGCATGGATCAGACCACCCAAAGCAATGCCGCAACCGCCGAGGAAAGCGCCAGCGTCGCCGGCGAACTCGATGCCCAGGCCCACGCCCTCAAATCCGCCATCCTCGACCTCATCGCCCTCGTCGGACGCCAAAACGCCCCGGCCAATCCCTCAGCCACCCTCCCCGTCCGCCCCACCCCCTCCACCCCTGCCCAAGGTCGTCCCGGAATGGCCCCACCCCACTCCCCGCTGATTCGCCGCTGACCCACCCGGTCCTTGCCCGCCATCCGTCCGATCCGCCCGATCCGCCCGATCCTGCCTGGTTGTTACCCCCCCCCTCTCTCTCCTTGCCTCGGGGCACGGGGCACCTGCTCCTTCCCCTCCCACCTCCCAACGGCCCGCCTCCTCTCGAACAACGTCCCGGCCCCGCAGCGCAGCCCGCCCTCATGGACGTGCCTGCACCAGCACCCGGTGGGTCTGCCCAAGGTGCCCCGGATGGATCAGCGTTTGCAGCATTCTCGACCGCTCCTCCAACCATCCCGCCCCTTCGCCCCCGGCCTCCAGCACCCGCGCCGCCACCGCTCCCAGCCAGCGCCCCTGGGCCACATGCGCCTCGGTTCGCAATCCCTCCCCCACCCCGATCCGCTCCAAGGCCTCGAAGTCCACCGACGCCGTAAGATCCTGCTCCCCCGGTCGTGCCAGAAGATCGTCCTCGCGGCGGTGACGATAAAACCCCCTCAACGTGCCTGACATCCGTTCCGGGGACGGCCAACCGCCGCCCGGCAGGCCATAGTCGAAAGTCACCAACCAGCCCCGTCGCAGCTGGCCCGCCGCCCGACGCCACCACTCCCCGGCCCGGGGACAACGCTCCATCACGAATCCGTCCGGCAGGTACGGCTCGATTCCCCGGACCTCCGGCCCCAGATCCGGAACCCGCCCCGGAATGCGGACCCACCCCAACGCCCCACCCTCGATCGTCACGCCCCATTCGAACCATTCCCCCAACACCGCATCCCAACCGAACCGGCGCACCGGAAAGGCATCCAGAAGTTCATTGGCCACCAGCACCCCCTCGAACGGCCCGCCCATCGACTCCCACCCGTCGGCCCAACTCACCCGCTCACCCCACCCCTCCAGGCGCCGCCGCTGCGCCTCACGCCGACGCTTACTCGGCTCGACGATCCGATACCCCACCCGCGGCCACAGCCCCGGATGAAACCGCTCGATCGCCCCGAGGATGTCCTCCGCCCACTGACCGTCATGCGCCGCCGCCTCGACCACCTCGACCCGATCCCAGTCCCGACACCACACCGCAATCTGCCAGGCCACCAGGAATCCCAACACCGGCCCCACGCTCACGCTCGTGTAGAAATCCCCGCCGCACCCGATGGCCCGGTCCCCTCGCTCGTAATACCCCGCATCGGGCGCGTACAAGGCCATCTCCATGAACCGGTCAAACCCGATCGGCCCCTCCCGCCCAATCTCTTCCCGAATCCGCCGCTCCACGTCCGTCATCGTCATCCCACCCCACCCTCCTGCCCGGCGTCCGTCGCCTCCAACGCGCGACCCAACAGCGAACGTTCCCGGTCCCCATACGACAGCCCCAAGGCTGCCTCGCGCCCCCGGGACGACATCTTGCCCCACGACTTCCGCAAGGCGTTGACCAGCTTCCCATCCTCAGTCCTCTCCGCCAGCCCGGCCAGTTGGTACTGCAGAAACACCAGGCACAACGCATCCTCGAGGACCTGCACTTCCGGATCCCTTCCCAAATCCTTCTTCAGGTTCAAATCCCGCACCCGGTCCAGCGTCGCCATGTCGTACCCCACCCCGGACAGCACCTCACCCGCCCGCCGGGCATGGAACTGCTGCAGGTCACGCCGCCACTTCAAATACCCGGCCCGATCCGCCGCATACGTGTCCCTCGGGATCTCCCACCGGCACAGGTGCTGACACCGCGCCGCCAATTGAAGCGCTTCCGAAGCCTCCGGCTGCAACGTCAGCACCCACTCCGTCAGGCGCCGCGCATAGACCAGCTCCCTCGGTTGCTCGCCCTCAGGCGTCTTCTCCCGGTTCGGATCCCCCGCATTCAACGCATCGAATCGTGTGATCGCCTCCCGAAACCGCTCGCTCGTCTCGAAGTCCATCATGCTCAAACCCTCGACGGCAGGCTCCCCAACCCCCCGCGCCACGTCAATCGCACGGCTCAATCGCCCGACCCGGCCCTTGCATCCCGGAGTTGTGGGTGAAAAGGCAGCGAATCGGAGGGACGAGCTCTGCGAGTCCTCAACCCAACGCTCCACACCGTTGCGGCCTCGTGGAACTCCGCCATCCGAAGCGCCGCTCAGCGGAGTTCCCTCCTCACCCACAACTCCGGGATGCACCTCGACCCGGACCCTCACCCCGCCCGTCCAGTCGAAGGCCGTCCCCCGCCTCGCAGGCCAGCGCCCGACGCTCCAGAAACCTCCGCTCCGTCGGCACCGGTGCCAGGGCAATGGCACGCCGGAAGTGCCCCGACGCCGCCTCCCGCTCGCCCCGTCGTGCCTCGAATTCCCCCAAGACCGCGTGAAAAAGGTGATACGACTCCAGTCGCGCCCGGTCGCGGATCCGATGGACGGCCTCGATCCCACCCCCGGGTCCCTCCACCTCCCCCACCGCCACCGCCCGGTTCAACGCCACAATCGGGGAATCGTCCAGCACCAGCAGCCGGTCGTAAAGTTCGAGCACCCGCCTCCAGTCGGTCGCTTCATACGTGACGGCCACCGCATGACAGGCCGCGATCCCCGCCTGCAAATGGTATTCCCCCGCCTCCCCACCCGAACCCGACCGCGCCAGATGATACATCCCCCGCGCAATCATGCCCCGGTCCCAGCGGGTCCGATCCTGATCCCGCAGCGCCAGCAGTTCCCCCGCCTCGTCCGTCCGCGTCGCAGACCGCGCCCCGCTCAGCAACATCAGCGCCAGCAGGGCGTGGGTCGTCGGTCGATCCCCCGCACTATGCGCCGCCAGCAGGCCGGTCAGCCGGATCGCCTCCCCGCACAAATCCTCCCGCACCAGCCGGTCGCCCGTCGAAGCCTTGTAACCCTCGCTGTAAAGCAGATACAGGCAGCGCCACACGCCGGTCAGCCGCACCCCCAACGCTTCTCCCTCCGGAATCTCAAACGGGATCCCTGCCTCCCGGATCCACTGCCGCGCCCGCGTCAGCCGCTTCGCCACCGCCACCTCGGTGGTCAGGAACGCCCGCGCAATCTCCGTCACCCCAAAGCCGCACAAGGTCTTCAATGCCAGCGCCGCCTGCGCCTCCAGCGGAATCCGCGGATGACAGCAGACGAACATCAACCGCAGGCGGTCGTCCGCAATCGTCTCCTCCGCAACCGGTTCCTCACCCGCTCCGACACTCCGCTCCAGCACCCGGATGATCTCGGGCTCCTTGTTCCGAAACACCTTCTGCCGGCGTACCGCATCCAACGCCAGATTCCGCGCCGACCGCATGATCCACGCGGCCGGATTCTTCGGGATCCCGTAGTAGGGCCACGTCCGCAATGCCCGCCCCAGCGTCTCCTGAACCACATCCTCCGCCAGTCCCAGATGCTCAACCCCGAAGGCCCGCGTCAGAATCGCCACCATCCTCCCCGCCTCGTGCCGGAACAGATGCTCCACCGTCCCGGTCACCTGACCCGGATCCGCCCCAGGCGCCGTCACGTCCTGCTCACTGGCCTCGCGCGTCTCCATAAATCCTTCTTCCTCGACGAACCGCCCGCCGCCCGCCGGACACCGTCCTGCCTCCATCCCGTCAACCGGTGCATCCCGGAGTTGCGGATGAGGAGGCAGCCAATCGGAGGGACGAGCTCCGCGAGTCCTCATCCCAACGCTCCACACCGCTGCGGCCTCGTGAAACTCGGCCCTCGGAGGCGACCCCTCGCGAAGTTCGCACCTCTCCCCGCGACTCCGGGATGCGCCCCCCCGTCATCCCCCACCCCACCTCCGCCTTCCCGCCCATCCCCGCCCCCGCTACCCTCCCCCGCGTGGAAACTCCCTCCACCCCCACCACCATCCAGGCCAACGGCCAGTCCATCCCCGTCACCTTCCCCTGTACCCTCGAAGCCTTCCTGCAGGCCCGCCACCTCCCCCCACGCAGCGTGGTGGTCGAACATAACGGCCAGGCGGTGGCCCCGTCCGAATTCCACGCCCGCCCCCTCGCCCCCGGCGACCGCCTGGAAATTGTCCGCATCGTCGCCGGAGGCTGATACTTCCCCCAATCCATCCGCCGCTCATCCACCGCTTCCTCGCCCTCCCTCAATAATCGTATAACCCGCTGTCCCGGGAATACCCGCCCCCCCCGCCGTACCCGCCGCCCATCCCGTCGTCCTCGCCCTCCGGCCCCCCCATGAAATCCCCGAGGACATCCCCCATGTCCTCCTCGATCTTCTCGGGATCCTCCCCCTTCTCCAGCCGCTTGATGGCGATGTCCAGCTCCTTCGGCACCGTCCCCGACGGCATGATGTCCTTCATCTTCTTCATCAGGTGCGCCATGTGCCGCGGGTTGTTCTCGTCGAGATGATCCATGTCCCGCTCCAGCTCCGACATCACCCGCTCCATCTTCCCCTCGTCGATGTCCGGCATCGGCTCGCCGTCCGGCCCCACATCGTCCGCCGCCTTCGGCTCCGCCACCCCCTTGATCATCGCAAAGGAACTCATCTGCTTCACCAACTGGTCGAACCCGCACTTCGGACACACCGGCTCCCGCTCGGGCTGCAATCTCTTGGACAGGAAACTGTAGATCCGCCGGCACTTCGGACAGGCATATTCGTAGATCGGCATAGGGCACGTCCTTGAACGTGGCCCCAACGCTACCCGCCCCGCCCCGCCAGTTCAATCCGCGCGGCTTCATCGCCCCCGGTGCATCCCGGAGTGGTGGGTAAGGATCCACCGGATCGGAGGGACGAACTCCGCGAGTCCTCTACCCAGCGATCCAAACCGTTGCGGCCTCATGGAACTCGGCCCTCCAGGGCCATGCTTCGCCAAGTCTGCACCGCTCCCCACAACTCCGGGATGCACGGCATCGCGTCTCCCGTTTCAGTTACGCCGACGCCGTCCGATACAGGTTGCTGTGGATCCGCGACTCCGGAACTCCCGCAGGGGAACCGGGACCAAGGGCGGGTCCCACCCCCAACTCGCCATGAAGCAACTCAAGACCGCCCTCGCCGCCGGTGTCGCCGCTCTCGCCGGCACTTCCGCCAACGCCTGGGAACTCTCCCTCGGCAATCAGACCGTCAACTTCCACGGCTTCGCCAGCCAGGGGTTCCTCTACTCCTCGGACTACAACTACCTCGGCTCCACAGCCAATGGTTCCCTGTCGTTCAACGAGTTCGGCCTCAACGCCTCGATCTCCCCCTTCAAACGCACCCGCATCTCCGCCCAGGCCTTCGCCTTCGACCTCGGCGATGTCGGCGACTACAAGCCGTTCCTCGACTATGCCCAGGTCGAATACTCGTTCCATGACACCTTCGGCGTCCGCGGCGGTCGCGTCCGTCGCCCCGGCGGCATCTACAACCACATCCAGGACGTGGACCTCGCCCGCACTTCCGTGCTGCTGCCGCAGGGCATCTACGACGCACGCTGGCGCGATTTCTCCACCTCCGTCGATGGCGGTGTCCTCTTCGGCCATATCCCTGCCGGCAGGGCCGGCAGCGTCTCCTACGAAGCCTTCGGCGGCGTCGTCAGCCTTTCCGAGGAGGGCGGCCTCGGCCGGCTGATCCAGAACGGCCTCCCCCCCGCCCCCATCGCCTCGTTCGATGGCTTCGACACCTTCGTCATGCTCGGACTCCAGCTCTGGTGGGCCACTCCGGTCCCCGGACTCCGGGCCGGCGGGTTGCTCGGATACGTCCCGGACCTGACCCTGCACACCACCGTCAATCCCCCCTTCGGCCCGGGCTCGATCGCCCAGGAACTCGAGGTCCCCTTCACGCAGCTCTCCCTCGAGTACCTGTGGAAGTCCTGGACCTTCCAGGCTGAATACTACTTCCGCACCGCGAACAGCCAGACGTTCATTGGAGGCACACGCGCCGCCTCCGATCAGTCCCATTCCGACGCCTGGTACGTCAGCGCGGCCTATCGCTTCAATCCCTGGCTCGAGGTCGGCTCCTACTACTCCGAGTACTACGCCGACACCTCCGACCGCAGCGGACGCAACCTCGCCTTCCGTTCCGACGCCTACCAGCGCGACACCGCCCTGTCGGTCCGCTTCGACATCCGCGACTGGTGGCTCATCAAGCTCGAAGGCCATTACCTCCGCGGCACCGGCCTGGTCCAGGACAACGCCCGCAACCCCGTCCGCGACGACAACGGATGGTGGATGTTCGCCGCCAAGACCACCCTCAGTTTCTAACCCACCCCACCCCAAGGAAGTTTATGAAACCCCGGTCGCTCCTCGCCGCGCTCGCCGCCGGCACCCTCCTCCTCCTCGGTACCGCCCGTGCCGCCGCCCTCGACGGATTCGTCGTGGTCGCCCATCCCGGTGCCAATACCGCCAACGTGGACCTCGCCGCCCTCAAGGACATGTTCACCGGCAAGAAGCTCTACTGGGATGGCGGTCAGGCCGTCACCCTCGTCCTCCTCGCCGACCGCGCCGACGATGCGATCAAAGAACTCAGCGGCATGAACGGCGCCCAGCTCCGCACCCACTGGCAGCGCCTCGCCTTCTCCGGTCGAGGCCAGGCTCCCAAACGTGCCGACTCCCCGGCCGCCCTCGTCACCACCGTCGCCGCCACCGCCGGCGCCGTCGGCATCGTCCCCGCCGACACCGACCTCACCGGCGTCAAGAAGATCGATCTCAAGTAGCCCCCCCCCTCGCCCACCCAGTCCGCCCCCGCCTCCCATCCCCAAGCCATGAAATCCGCCCCCTCGACCTCCCTGCGCAGGAGCTTCCGCAACATCCGCGGTGTCGTTCTCCTCCTCCTCGCCTTCGTCGGGGTCCAGGGCTTCGTCCTGTGGCGGATCTGCACCGACGGCACCATCGCCATCGCCTCACTCCGGTCCGAAGGGCTCCCCAGCCTCCAGCACATCGCCAGCCTCGAGGAGAATCTCGCCCTCTACCGCCTGCACGCCTACGAACTCCTCTTCGCTCAGGACGACGACAAACCCGCCCGCCTCCAGCTCGCCGGGCAACGCCGCAACCAGACTCGGGAACCCATCGCCGCCCTCGCCGCCCTCTTCCCGGTGGGCCCGACCGCCGCCCAGGTCGCCGCCGTCGAGTCCGCCTTCACACGGCTCGCCCTCACCTTCGATCGCATCCACAGCCTGGTCGAAACGGATTTCCAGGAGGCCATGGCCGCCCTCGACGGCGATCTGCCCTCCGCCGTGGAAACCCTTCGCGTCGCCACCGCCGCCCTCAAGGAGACCTGCACCGCCGTCGCCAGCGACCGTACCGGCAACGTCATCGACAGCTTCGCCTCCATCCGGCGCGGCGTCCTCGCCTTCGGCACCGCCGCCCTTGCCATCGCCGCCCTCGCCGTCCTCCTCGTCGCCGTCCTCGCCCGCCGCACCCGCCGCACCCTGGACCCGATCGTCAACCGCCTCACCGGGTCCTCCGAACGTATCGGCGCCGCCTCCTCCCAACTCGCACAGTCCAGCGCCACCCTCGCCGAATCCGGTGCCTCGCAGGCCGCTTCCGTCGAGCAAACCTCCGCCTCCGTCGAAGGCATCCGCAAAGCCGTCGAACAAAACTCCGAGCACGCTGCCTCCGCCAATTCCCTCGCCAACGAGGCCCGTGCCGCCGCCGAAGCCGGCGCCGCCGACATGGCCGAACTCGCCCGCGCCATCGACGAGGTCAAGGCGTCCTCCGACAGCATCGCCGCCATCCTCAAGACCATCGACGAAATCGCCTTCCAGACCAACCTCCTCGCCCTCAACGCCGCCATCGAGGCCGCCCGGGCCGGGGAAGCCGGCCTTGGCTTCGCGGTCGTCGCCGACGAGGTGCGCGCCCTCGCCCGCCGGGCCGGCGAAGCCGCCCGCAACACCGCCCAAAGCATTGAGGAATCGCAAAGCCGCAGCACCCGCGGCGTCGAAATCTCCCGCCACGTCCACACCCGCCTCACCGAAATCGTTGACAAGGCGCGCCAGGTCGATGAGCGCGTCCGCCACATCGCCGCCGCCTCCTCCGAACAGGCCCGCGGCATCGCCCAGATCAACGTGGCCATGACCTCCATCGACCGCTCCGCCCAGGCCATTGCCGCCGAGGCCGACCTCAGCGCCAGGTCCTCCACCGATTTCGACCTGCATGCGGACGATCTCCGTGACGCCGTCGCCTCCCTGGTCGCTTTCGTGGACGGCCAGGTCATCGCACCCGACGCTCCCGAAGTCTCCCCCGCTTCCGCGGAATCGGCCCCATCTTCCATTCCCGCCACATCCCCCCAGGCGGCACCCCGTTTCCAGGTCCTTCGGCCCACCACCCCGGCCCCGAGCGCCCCCGAACTGGCCTCGACTCGCTGACGCCACGCCCGGCCCACGATTCCGAGTCTGCCGCCGGGAAGACACCGATTCGGCCCCCCGGATCAATGGCCGCCTGCGTTCTCCCTCCAGCACCCGCCGACCTCCGCCGGCGCCATCCCTCTGCAACGCCTGCCATCGATAAGCAAATGGTCAGGCATTATTTCTATTTACTTACCCATACGTTTAGTTAGCCGGGCAGTTTAATTCTTACTCCCCTCCCTCTTCCTGCCCCCCCGTCCTCCGCCCTCCGGCCTTTGGGGACACTGGGGGACACCATCATTCCGCTTGTCTTCCTGTCCTCCTGTCCTCCAGGTAGTCAACAAATCAAATCAATCGGTCAGGCACTTTGTTTTTGCCCTCTTTGCCCTCCGCTCCCCCTCTCTTTCTCTTTTCCCTTTTGCCCTCCGCCCTTTGGAGACATTAAGGGCCATCCTCATTTTGATTGCCTTCCCGTCCTCCGGACAGTCAACAAATCATATTATTCTGTCAGACAAGTTATGTTTTTTCTCTTCGGCCATATCCCCGCAGGCAAGGCCGGCACCTGGAGATTGGCCACTTCAGGAACGCCTGTGGCGAAACAGGCTCCGGAGGGCCGAGCTCCCGCAAGGCCATGCAACGGTTTCAGGCGTAGACATGGACTCGCGAAGCTCGTCCCTCCGACTTCAGGTCTCAGGTCTCAGGTCTCAGGTCTCAGGTCTCAGGTCTCAGGTCTCAGGTCTCAGGTCTCCTATTTGCCCCCCCTTCCTCCTCCCCCGGGGACAGCCCGTTTCCGCCCCTGTGTGCCCCGCGTTTCACCCCTTCTCGCTTGGGAACCCGTTCCGCGGGCCCGTAGCCTGCCGCCCATGAACGTCTGTCGCTTCCCCATGCCCCCAACGATCCCTCTTCTCACCGCCCGTCCGGGACGCTAAACCGTTCCCATCGCCCATCGGCAGACCCCGAGACTTTACCCACCAAGCACCGCCTCATGATCGCTCCCGCCCCTGTCACACTCGGCCTCATCGTCGGCAATCGCGGCTTCTTTCCCGCCCACCTCTGCGAATCCGGTCGCACCGAGGTCCTGCGCCAGCTCGAAGCCGCAGGCTTCCAGACGATTGCCCTCCCGCCCGACGCCACCCGCTATGGCGCCGTCGAGTCCCTCGAGGAAGCCGACCGCTGCGCCGCCCTCTTCCGTGAACACGCCTCCCGGATCGACGGCCTTCTCGTCACGCTCCCCAACTTCGGCGATGAACGTGCCGTCGCCGAAACCATCCGCCGCTCCGGCCTGCGTGTCCCGGTCCTCATACACGCTTTCAAAGACAATACCGGGTTCATGACCCTCCGGGACCGGCGCGACGCCTTCTGCGGCAAACTCTCCGTCTGCAACAACCTCCGCCAGTACGGCATCCCCTTCACCCTCACCCGTCTGCACACCACCCACCCGGGCGAACCCTCCTTCCGCACCGACCTCGAAGACTTCGCCGTCACCTGCCGCGTCCTCCGCAGCCTCCGCAACCTCCGCCTCGGCGCCCTCGGCGCCCGGCCCGCCGCCTTCAACACCGTCCGCTACAGCGAACGCCTCCTCGAACGCGCCGGTATCACCATCGAAACCCTCGACCTCTTCGAACTGTTCGGCTGGATCGGCAAACTCCGCGATGAGGACCCGGCCGTTCTGGCGAAGCTGGCCGAGATCCGCGGCTACGTGTCCGCCCCCGCCGTTCCGGCCGTCGCCCTCCTCAAAATGGCCAAATTCGGCGTCGCCGTGGACGGCTGGATGCAGCGCGCCCAACTCCAGGCCACCGCCATCCAATGCTGGACCGCCATGGAGGAGTTCTTCGGCGTCGTGCCCTGCACCCTCATGAGCATGATGAGCAACCTCGGCCTCAGCAGCGCCTGCGAGGTCGATGTCGTCGGCGCCCTCGCCATGCACATCCTCTCCCACGCCGGCGCCAAACCCAGCGCCCTCGTCGATTGGAACAACAACTACAACGACGATCCCGACCAGGGCGTCATCTTCCATTGCAGCAATCTCCCCAAGGACCTCTTCGTCCCCGAAGGCGAAGGCGCCCCGGTCATGGACCATCAGGCCATCATCGCCGGCAGCGTCGGCAAGGAGAACACCTACGGCACCGTGGTCGGCCGCCTCCAGGCCTCGCCCTTCACCTACCTCCGCTGCTCCACCGACGACCTCTCCGGCTGCATCCGCGCCTACGTGGGCGAAGGTGAACTCACCCGCGACCCCCTCCAGACCTTCGGCGGCGTCGGCGTGGTCCGCATCCCCGACTTCCAGCGACTCCTCCGCCACCTCTGCGAAAACGGTTTCGAACATCACGTGGCCATCAACCCCACCCGCACCGCCGCCGGCATCCAAGAGGCCTTCACTCGTTACCTCGGCTGGACCACCTATCTCCATCGCTGATCCCGCAACCTACCCTCCCCATCCCCATCCCATCCCAACCCTGCCCCTCATCCATGAAACCACGCACTCGACTCCCCCTCCCCCTCCCCCTCGCTCTCGCCACCCTCATCGCCGCCCTCCCGGCTGCCGTGCCCGGCGAAACGCCCGCCCCCGCCGCCAAGGTGACCATCGACGCCTCCCGCGAACTGGCCCCCATGCCGGTCGAGATCTACAGCCAGTTCATCGAACACCTCGGTCGCTGCATCTACGGCGGCATCTGGGCCGAAATGCTCGAAGACCGCAAGTTTCACCACCCCATCACCCCGGACTACCGTCCCTACCGCGCCCTCACCAACAGCCCGTTCCCCGTCGTCGGCGCCTCCCCCTGGCAGATCCTCACCCCCGATCGCCCCGCGGAAATGCGCCGCGATCAACCTTTCGTCGGACGTCACACCCCACGCCTCCCCCGCGACGGCGCCATCGCCCAGCATGACCTCGGCGTTACCGCCGGCCGCGACTATACCGGCTACGCCTGGCTCCAGGCGGAAGGCGATGGACCCGCCCGCGTCGAAGTCACGCTCCGCTGGGGCGATGAACCCGCCGCCCGACAATCCATCGAACTCGTCGCCGCTCCCGGCGATTACCGCCGCCGCACCTTCCGCTTCCAGGCCGGAGCCACCACCGACCGCGCCTCCCTCGAAATCCGCGTCCGGGACCGCGATGTCCGCCTCGGCACACTCTCCCTCATGCCGGCCGATCACGTCGAAGGCCTCCGTGCCGATACCCTCGCCCTCCTCCGCGAATTGAAGGCCCCGATCTACCGCTGGCCCGGCGGCAACTTCGTAAGCGGCTACGACTGGCGCGACGGCATCGGCGACCGCGACCGCCGCCCGCCCCGCACCAACCCCGCCTGGACCGGCGTCGAGCACAACGACTTCGGCATGCACGAGTTCATCCGCTTCTGCCGGCTCGTGGACGCCGAACCCTGGATCACCGTCAACACCGGCTTCGGCGATGCCCACTCCGCCGCCGCCCAGCTCGAATACTGCAACGGCCCCGCCACCAGCGATTGGGGACGTCGCCGCGCCGCCAACGGCGCCCCCGAACCCTTCGCCGTCCGCTACTGGGGCATCGGCAACGAAATGTGGGGCGACTGGCAGCTCGGCTTCATGTCCCTCAACCACTACGTCCTCAAGCAGAACTGGGTGGTGGACACCATGCGCCAGGTCGATCCCAACATCATCACCATCTCCTCCGGCAACAGCGGCCCCTGGAGCACCGGCCTCCTCAAAGGAAGCTCCGACCACATGGACTTCATCGCCGAACACTTCTACTGCCAGGAACGCCCCTCCCTGCCCGCCCACGTCGCCCAGATCGCCCACAACATCCGCCGCAAGGCCGAGTTCCATCGCCAGGCCCGACGCGACCTGCCCCACCTCCAGAACAAGGACATCCGCATCTCCATGACCGAGTGGAACTACTGGTACGGCCCCCACGTCTTCGGTGAACTCGGCACCCGCTACTTCCTCAAGGACGGCCTCGGCATCGCCTCCGGCCTCCACGAGTTCGCCCGCCAGGGCGACATCATCGCCTCCGCCTTCTACGCCCAGACCGTCAACGTCATCGGCGCCATCAAGACCAGCCGCCGCAACGCCGCCTTCGAATCCACCGGGCTCGTCCTCAAACTCTACCGCCAGCACTTCGGACTCCGCCCTCTCCCCACCACCACCGAAGGACCCCTTGACGCCCAGGCCGCCTGGTCCGACGACGGACGCACCCTCACCCTCGGCCTCGTCAATCCCTCCCTCACCGAACTCCGCGTCGCCCTCGACCTCCGCGGCGCCTCCCTCACCGGCACCGGCACCCGCTGGGAAATCGCCGATCCCGACCCCATGGCCTACAACGATCCGGACCAACCACCCCGCCTCCGCATCGTCGAATCCCCCATTCGCGGTCAGGGCCCCGACCTCCTCCTCGCCCCGTGCAGCGTGACCGTCCTCGCCCTCGACCGCTGATCCACACAACGGGCTGTCATCACTCCAGTCGAAACCGCCTTCCGTCGCCGTGTTCCCACCGGGATGCACGGACCGGGATGGCGTGCCCCAGAATGTGCTGGCGATCCCAACCGCCAGCCCCTATCCCTGCATGAAGTCCGCATGAGCACCCTGATCCACCAGGCTGTCGTCGGGAATCTCCACTCCCGCCCCAAACCCTGCGCCCCACGCCACCCGACACCCGCATCCGCCCCGCTCCCCATCCGCTTCCCAGTCCGGTCTCTCCGGCTTGCCGGATGCCTGTGCCTGACAGCGCTCGCCTGCATCGCCCCCCTGCATGCCGCCGATCCCAGCCCGCCCAAACGTCTCGAAGACCGCTCGGGCCCGGTGGAGTCCAGCGCCCGGCCAGCCGGTTCCAAGCCCGGATCCGCCTCGAACCCCGCGACGCCCGGGACGTCGCCGGAGCCCTGCGACACCGATCGCAAGGAGATCAAGAAGGAAACCACCACGGTCGAGGAGACCACCGTGATCGAGTCCCGGGAAACGATCCTCGTCGAGGTACCCCGCCCGGCCGGCGACGCAGCGCCCTTCCTCGCCATCACGACCGTGGTCCAAAACACGCTGGGACTCCCGAGGGCGTCCACGGTCAACGCCTGCACCGACCCACGGTATCCCCTCCCCGCCTACGCGTTCGTCGGCATCCAGCCCTCGCTGCCCCAAGTTCACCCCCCAAACAATACCCTTCTGCAACGCCTCGATGTGGAAGTGGAAACCCGCGCCGCCTGGCACCCCGCCCACACAACCTGCACGCTGGCGATCGGAGGCACCCTGCTGACCGTCGCCGCCGGCGGGGAGGACCATCCGGCGACGACGTTCGCCCGGGACGCCTTCAGCGACCGCGTCCATGCGGTCACCGTCCAGGTCTCGCGCAGTGCCGCCTCGGCCTGGGGAATCCGGTACGTCCTTTCCTTCGTCTTCCCCGGCGCCGAATCGGGCGCCGCACCGGCCCTTCGTCCCGGCGATGGAATCGCCCTCTCCCTGGAGCGTTCCCCTCTCGCACCGCCCGACCATGAACTGCCGGCCTTCATCCTGGTGCCCCGCGCCCCCGACGCCCCGTCGTCCCTGCTCCTGGTGGGGAAATCCGGGGCGACCTTCAGCGTCCTGCCGGCCGCCAACGACCTCGCCCTCGCCGCCTTCTGCAGCGTCGTTCAACTCATGCGGGTGACTGGAGGGGAATGACCTGCCGGCCGAGGAAAACCAGTTCATCTAATCCAAGATCGCCTCCTGTTTAGTATTGCTCATTAGCTTCTGAGTCCGTAAGGTCCTCTGGCAAAAGCCATGGACCCCTCAAGCGCCCCCCATCCCGAGACCCCCGCCGATCCGGGACGCCGCGAGTTCCTCACCAAAGCCTGCACCGTCGCCGTCGGTGGCGTGGCCACCATTCCGCCACTGCTGGGAGGCATCGCGGTGGCCTTCGATCCCGTCCGGCGTCCCAACCCTTCCGGAACCGGTTTCGTACGGGTCACCCGTCTCGAAGCCCTCCCCGCCGATGGCGTCCCCAGGAAGTTTACCGTCGTGTCCGATCGTGTGGACGCCTGGAACAAGTTCCCCGAAACGCCCGTCGGGGCGATCTACCTCCGGCGCATCAGCGAGACCGAGATCGTGGCCCTGCACAGCACCTGCCCCCATGCCGGCTGCTTCGTCGATTATGTCCCCGGCCGCAACCACTTCTGGTGTCCCTGTCACAACAGCGCCTTCGGCGTGGATGGTTCCATCGAGACCGTGGGCAGCCCCTCCGCCCGGGGGCTCGACGGCCTGGCCGTCGAAATCCGCAATGGCAACGAAGTCTGGGTGAAGTTCCAAAACTTCCGCACCGGCAGCGCCGAACAAATCCCCGTCTGAACCCGCCGCCATGATACGCCCCCTCCTCCGCTGGATCGACGATCGAACCGGCATCCAGGGCCTCATGCGCGAGGTCCTCTTCGAACGCGTCCCCGGCGGCGCCCGCTGGCGCTATGTCTGGGGCAGCACCCTGACCTTCACCTTCCTCATCCAGGTCATCACCGGCATCATCCTCTGGGCCGCCTACAGCCCCAGCTCGCAGACCGCCTGGGAAAGCGTCTTCTACATCCAGCACCAGATGTGGGGTGGCTGGCTCGTCCGCGGCATCCACCACTACACCGCGCAGGCGATGAACATCCTCCTCGTCCTGCACCTCGTTCAGGTGATGATCGACGGCGCCTACCGCGCCCCGCGTGAGTTCAACTTCTGGTTCGGCATCCTCATGCTCCTGGTGGTCCTCGCCCTCTCCCTCACCGGCTATCTCCTCCCCTGGGACCAGAAGGGCTACTGGGCCACCCGCGTCGCCACCAACATCGTCGGCCTCACCCCGGTCGTCGGACCCCAGCTTCAACAGGTCCTCATCGGCGGCGTCGATTACGGACACCACACCCTCACCCGCTTCTTCGCCCTCCATGCCGGGGTCCTCCCCGCCATGCTGGTGATCCTCACCGTCGCGCACATCTGGCTCTTCCGCCGCCACGGCATCAAGGCCAGGACCCCCTACCGCAAACCCGATGCCTACTTCTGGCCCGACCAGTTGCTCAAGGACGCCGTCGCCTGCCTCGGCGTCATGGCCGCGGTACTCCTCCTGGTCCTCACGCTCGGCACCCCGCTCGATGCCCCCGCCGATCCCTCCGAACCCTACAGCGCCGCCCGGCCCGAATGGTACTTCCTCTTCCTCTTCCAGCTCCTGAAGTACTTCCCCGGCGAACTGGAACTGATCGGCGCCCTGGTCATCCCCACCGTCGTCCTTGCCCTCCTCTTCCTCATGCCCCTCCTGGGCCGCTGGCGCGTCGGACACGCCTTCAACCTCCTCGTTCTCGTCGCCATCTTCGGTGGCGCCGGCTACCTCACCGTCGCCGCCGTCCGCCAGGATCGCTCCGACCCCGATCACGTCCGGGCTGTCGCCCAGGCCCGACGCGACGCCGAACGCGCCATCACCCTCGCCTCCGCCCCGGCCGGCATCCCCGTTGACGGCGCCGTCGCCCTCCTCCGAAACGACGCCTTCACCCGTGGCCCGCGCCTCTTCGCCCAGCACTGCGCAAGCTGTCACTACTACGACGGCCACGACGGCATGGGCGGCGTCCCCAAGGACCCTCCAACCGCCCCCGATCTCAAAGGATTCGCCTCCCGCGCCTGGATCGCCGACCTCCTCGATCCCGAACACGTCGATGGCCCCCGCTTCTTCGGCGGCACCGCCTTCAAGGAAGGCCGCATGGTCCGCTTCGTGAAACGTTCCATCCCCCGCTTCAGCGAGGAGGACCAACAGCAACTGGCCCTCGCCATCAAGGCCCTCTCCGCCGAGGCCAACCTCCCCGCCCAGCGCGAACTCGACGCCGCCGAGGCCGAACAGATCGCCGCCGGACGCAAAGCCCTCCTCTCCGAGGCCATGCGCTGCACGGAATGCCATGAGTTCCACCAGCCCATCGCCGACGCCAACGGCCCCACCCTGACCGGATACGGCTCGCGCGACTGGACCATTCGCTTCATCGCCGATCCCGCCCACGCCGACTTCTACGGCTCCCGGAACGATCGCATGCCCGCCTACCGCACCAGCGGCATCCTCACCGACACCGAGATCGAACTCATCACCGACTGGATCCGCGGCGACTGGTACCAGCCCGCCGCCGCTCCCGTCCCATCGACGCCCTGATCCACGGCCGCCCCCTTCTCCTTGTCCCTCCGCCCGGACCCGCCCGAGGATCCGCGGGCATGAGGATCCACCTCGTCCCCCGCGGCCTGCTCCTCGGGCTTGCCCTGCTGGCTTGCGACTCCATCGGCGCCACCGGCCGCACCCTCCCCCGGGAGGTTCTCATCGAGAAGATCTCCGGCTTCTGGATCGGTCAACTCGTCGGCAATTACCTCGGGTTCCCCTTCGAACTGGTCTATGTGGACGAACCCCTCCCGGTGCTCGTGGACCGCTATTACACCCCGTTGGAGGACGCCGGCCTCCGGATGAACCGTGCCGATCACCGCGCCTTCGTCCCCTTCATGCTCACCGCCTTCGATGGCGCCTACTCCGACGACGATACCGACATCGAGTTCGTCACCCTGCACGCCGTGGAACAGCATGGCCTGGACCTCACCTACCCCCAGATCGCCGAAGCCTGGAAGCGCCACATCAACCGCCGCATCTGGGTGGCCAACCGCACCGCCCGGGACCTGATGGACACCGGCTTGCTCCCGCCCGACACCGGGGCCAAGGCCAACAACCCCCACTGGTTCCAAATCGATCCCCAACTGGTCAACGAAATCTGGAGCGCCTTCTACCCCGGCATGCCCGCCCACGCCGCCCGCCGCGCCGAATGGGGCGCCCGCATGACCAGCGATGACTGGGGCGTCCACCCCACCATCGCCTACGCCGTGATGATCAGTGAGGCCTTCTTCGAAAACCGCCCGTCCAGCCTGGTCCATGCCGCCCTCGCAGCCATCCCGCCCGACAGCCCCTTCCATGAAGGTCTCCAGGATGTGATCCGCTGGCATGCCGAATCCCCCGCCGACTGGCGCTCCACCCGTCGAAAAATCCACGACAAGTACTTCCGCTACCAACGCGGAGACTACCAGGCCCCCGTGTCCGTCTTCTCCTCCCTGGTCAACGGCCTCTGCGGTGTCATGGCAGTCCTTCATGGCGACGGCGATTTCATGAAAACCGTCGGCATCGCCGTCAGCGCCGGCTACGACTGCGACAATCAGGCCGCCACCTGCGGTGGCCTGATGGGCGTCATGCTGGGCGCCCGCGCCATTCCCGACGCTCTCACCCGCGAAGCCGCCCCCGGCCTCCGCTGGGAAAAACCCTTCAACGACACCTACATCAATTACAGCCGGGACGGCCTGCCCATCCATAACCGGATCTCGGACCTCGTGGAACGGATCGCCCGGATCGCCGAATCCGCCATCCTCCAGGAAGGCGGTCGCAAAGTGGAACGGAACGGCAGAATCGTGTACCACCTCCCAACCCCGCCCTGACCTCATGCGCCTCGCTCCCCCTGCTGCCCTGCACCGCCTCGTGGCCGTCTTCGCTGCCATCCTGGCAGGAGCGCTCCCCGGAGCCGCCCCTGCCGCCACGAATCCGCCCGCCCGCCCGAACATCCTCTGGATCACCGCCGAGGATCTCAGCCCACACCTGGGCTGCTATGGAGATGCCTCGGCCAGGACCCCACGCCTGGACCGCCTCGCCGCCCGCGCCGTGCGCTACGACCGCGCCTTCGCCACTGCCCCGGTGTGTTCCCCGGCCCGTTCCACCCTGATCACCGGCCTCTACGCCACCTCCCTGGGCACCCAACGCCTCCGTTCCCAGTTCCCGGTGGGACCCGACATCCGCGGCTTCCCCGCCCGCCTCCGCGAGGCGGGCTACTACTGCGCCAATAACGTCAAGACCGACTACAACCTTCGCGACGAGGCCGCCTTCATCGCCGACGCATGGCATGACAGTTCGCCCCGCGCCCACTGGCGCCAGCGCCAACCCGGACAGCCCTTCTTCGCGGTCTTCAACCTCATGACCACCCATCAGTCCCGCACCGGCGTCTGGTCCCATGAGGAGTTCGAACGGGAAATCGGCTCCCAACTCTCCCCCCACGACCGCCATAACCCGGCCACCGCTCAATTGCCGCCCTTCTACCCCGACACCCCCGAGGCGCGCCGCGCCTGGGCCCGATACCACGACTGCATCACCCGGATGGACCAGCAGGTGGGTGAACTGCTCGACCAACTCGAAGCCGATGGCCTCGCTCAAGACACCATCGTCTTCTTCTTCGGCGACCATGGCATGGGCATGCCCCGCGGTAAACGGGTCCTCCACGACTCCGGCATGCGGGTCCCGCTCCTCATCGCCTTCCCGAAACCCTGGAACCCATTCGCCCCCGCCCCGCCCGGAAGCACCACCGACCGGCTGGTGAGCTTCGTGGACTTCGCGCCGTCCGTGCTCAGCCTGTGTGGTGTTCCCGTGCCGCCCGCCATGCAGGGCGTGCCCTTCCTCGGCCCCGTCCCCCACCCCCCTCGCTCCCACGTCTTCGGCGCTCGCGACCGCGTGGACGAGGCCTTCGACCTGGCCCGCTCCGTGCGCGATGACCGCTGGCTGTATATCCGCAACTTCATGCCCCACCTCTCGTGGATGCCGCCCGAACGGTTCTCGGATGGTTCCACCTTCCGCCAGGAACTCCGCCGCCTCGCCGCCGCCGGCCAATTGGGGCCCAAACCCCTGACCTACGCCGCACCCCGCCGACCCCGCGAAGAACTCTACGACACCCACGCCGACCCCTACCAACTCCATAACCTCGCGCACCGCCCCGAACATCAGGACCGCCTGACCTTGTCCCGTGCCGTCCTCCGCCGCTGGATCCTCGAAACCCGCGACGCCGGCTTCCTCACCGAACCCCAGGTCTGGGATCGCCTCACCTCCGATCGCACCCCACGCGACCTGGCCCGCGACCCCACGGACTATCCCCTCGAACAGCTCATCGAGGCAGCGGACCACGTCGGACAGCCGGACGCCCCGCCCCAACAACTCGCCTGGCTGGACCATCCCCACGACGGACTCCGTTACTGGGCGGCCGTCGGGTTGCACGCCACCGCGCTCGACCGCGCCCTCCCTCCCTCCACCCTCGCCACCCTGCGCCAACGATTGGGCGACCCGTCCCCAACGGTGCGCATCGAACTCGCCGCCGCCCTCCTGACCCAGACTCCGATCCCCGAAGCCTTCGAGTCCCTCCGCCAGGCCCTGACCCACCCCATGCCGGAAGTCGTCCTGCATGCCTCCCGCGCCGCCGAACTCCTTGGCGAACGCGCCTTTCCCCTCCTCCCCGACCTGCAAGCCGCCCTGGAACGCGCCCGCGCTCAACCCCCGACCGATGACATCGCCATGTTCATCCGCTTCAGCCTCGAAGCTGCCACCGAAACCGCCCCGGCCCGTTGATCCGGATCCCCACCCGGTTCCCAACCCATTCCCGTCCGGCATTCCCGCCTCCCCATTCCCCTTCCGCCGCCTGCCCCGCTCCTTCTTCGAGCGCAACACCGCCCAGGTCGCCCGTGACCTCCTCGGACACTGGATCGTCCGGCCCATCCATGGCTCCTTCCGAATCGGCCGCATTGTCGAAACCGAGGCCTACCTCGGCCCCCATGACCGCGCTTCCCACTCGTCCCGCGGTCTCACCCCCCGGAACCGCTCGATGTTCGGTCCCCCGGGCCATGCCTACGTGTACCTCATCTACGGCCTCCACCATTGCCTGAACGTGGTGACCGAACCCGAGGGCCACGGCGCAGCCGTTCTCCTTCGTGCCCTCGAACCCGTCCGCGACCTGCCCGGCAATCCCCGCGGCCCCGGCCTGCTCTGCCGGGCCCTCGACGTCGATCGCTCCCTCGATGGAACCGATCTCCTCGGAGATTCCCTCTTCCTCGTAGAACCAGTCAGTCCCACCCCCCTGTCCATCGTTCGCAGCCGCCGCATCGGCGTGGACTACGCCGGCCCTTGGGCCCGCCGCCTGCTCCGTTTCCATCTCCGACGCAATCCCTGGGTGTCCCGCCCCTGACCGGTCAGTCGCCACGAACGGCAGCCACCACGGGGTATGAAACCTGTAGGCTCCAAGCAGGCGTTCAGGGGAGCGATGCCGTCGAACGCACCCCACTGGACGCCTCACACCGGCTCCACCGCCACCGCAACGCGAATCGTGTGTTCCCCCCCGCCCACAATCATTCCGGTCACCGGACTCACATCCGAGAAATCCCGCCCGAATGCCACCGCAATGTGTTCGGCCGCCGGCATCAAGTCGTTGGTCGGGTCAAAATCCACCCACCCATGCCGCGGACAAAACACCGAAAGCCATGCGTGGGAGGCATCCGCCCCCACCAGGTCCGGACCCCCTCCCGTCCGGTAGGTCCGCAAATAGCCGCTCACGTACCGCGCCGCCAGCCCCAGCGACCGCAGTCCCCCCAACGCGAGATGCGTGAAATCCTGGCATACCCCGCGCCGCTCCCTCAGCACCGTCTCCACCGGCGTCGCCACCGTCGTGGCCTCCGGATCAAACGTGAACTCGCGGTGGATCCGCCGGTTGAAATCCACCATCGCCGCCAGCAGCGGCCGGCCCGCCACAAAACTCGCCGCCGCCAGTTCCGCCAGCTCGGGGGACGGCCGGACATGGGGCGATTCAAAGGCGAATTGCTGAGCCTCCAGCACCTCCTTCGACCCCGGTTCCCGAAGGGCCGCCGCCACCTCCTCCCACGGCGGGCTCTTCCCCGGCTCCGGCAACACCGGAGGCGTCAACCGCACCTCGCTCTCCGCCACAATCTCCAATCCCCGGTGCAGCTCCTGAATCGTGAAGAAACAAACCCGGTTCCCAAAATAATCCGTCCGCGTCGTCCGCACCGCCGGCGTCGGAACGATGTCCAGACGCCACCCGTCCGTCCGTTGGGCCGCCGTGGACCGCGGCTGCACCCGGGCGGCATGGTGCGACACCGACACCGGGTGCTCGTATTCGTAAACCGTCTGGTGTGTCACCCGGTAGTTCATCCCGCCGCCCCCCGCGTTCGCGAATACGTCGAGTGCGCGAAGTAGCTCACCGAAATGGCTTCGGATAGCCGCGGCAGATCCGCCAGCACCCTTCGCACCAGTTCCCCCACCTCGCTCCCGGACCAGCCAGCCTTCATCGCCGACAGCGGACGCGGATCCACCAGCCGGACCCGCGTCAGGCACTCGATCAGCAATCGCAAAGCCGGACTCGGCAGCGCGCACTGGCGCTCCCGCGGAAGCCGGTCCAGATGCTTGGCAAGCTGGTTCATCTGGAAGAGCAGCGACCGCGGATTCGTGTCGTCCAGCAGGATCAGATCGAACACCGCCCCAATGTCCGGCAACAGGTTGTACCGCGACCGGTAGGTCAACGTGTTGTCCGCCACCTCCAGCACCGCCTCCAGCACGCTCGGATTGTCCGCCTCCGGCGATCGCAACACCCCTTCCAGAAACGCCGCCAGATAGATGCACCGCTCGATCCGCACCCCCATGTCGAGAAATCGCCATCCCTGCGCCCGCGTCATGTTCTCCCGCGCCAGCCCATGAAACGATGCCAGCCCCACAATGGTCTGGTTCAATACCCCGACCGCGTCCCCCGCCAGGACCACCGGCCCCCCCTCCGGCAGCGTCAATCGGTCGTTCACCGCGCTCAGCACCCGCCACATGTCGTTCGACGTCCGGTCCCGCACCAGCATCGCCAGATGCTGCAACTGGTCCGCCAAACGCCGCAGACTCCCCTTGCGGTCCGGATCAAACATCGCCGCCAGCAGCTCCGCCTCAAGCGCCTCCGGTTGCGTCCGCCACTCCGGACGCTCCGACAGTCCCGCCAATTGTCCCTGGCCCGACAACGCATCCAGCAGCGGCTCCAGCAGGGGCATCGCACTGCCGCTGTTCTCCGGACTGAACCGCACCAGCGTGCCCCGCAACAGCCGGGCCGTCGCATCCGCCCGCTCCGCATACCTCCCCAGCCAGAAAAAATTGTCGGCCAGCCGGCTGGGCAGGTTGTTCCCCACCCGGCGCAGTTCCACCGCCTGCCCGCCCCCGTGCAGCAGGCTCACCTCGTCCACCGGCCCGTCCGCCAGCACCCACGTGTCCTTGCTCGATCCCCCGCGCTGCATCGACACAAACCGCGCCGTCGGATCCGGCGAAACCCGCGTCAACCCCCCAGGCATCGCCAGGTAACTCCCCCCGCTCGCCACCAGATACACCCGCACCGCCACCGGACAGGCCGTCAACCGTTCCCCGTCCCACGACGGCGCCGTCGAAAGGTTCACCCGCTCCTGAGCCACGTACGCATGCGGCTGAAACGCCAGCCGCCGTCGCAGCGCCTCCCGCTCCGCCTCCGTGCCGGACCCCGTCCATTCCAACGCCGCCGGTCCCCCGCGAAATGCCGGCCGCACCGTGAGCCCCTCCAGGTGCTCCAGCACATACCGCCGCTCCGCCTCCTGGCCGCACCACCACGTCGCCACCGAGGGCATCCGCAGGTCCTCATCCAGAAGCTGCCGGCACAATCCCGGCAGAAACGCCATCATCGCCGGGCTCTGCACCAACCCCGACCCCAACGCGTTCGCCACCACCACCGTCCCCGCCCTTACCGCCCCGACCAGGCCGGGAACTCCCAGCGTCGAGTCGCTCCGCAGTTCCAGCGGATCACACCAGTCGTCATCCACCCGGCGCACCACCACATCCACCGGCTCCAGCCCGCTCAACGTCTTCAGCCAGACCCGGTCGTCCCGTACCGTCAGATCCTGCCCTTCCACCAGCGGATAGCCAAGGTACCGGGCCAGCCACGCCTGTTCGAAATACGTCTCGTTGTACGGCCCCGGCGTCAGCATCACCACCCTCGGCTCGTCCGTCCGCCGCGGTGACAATCCCGCCAGCATCGCCAGCATCGCCCGGAAAAACGGAGCCAGCCGGTGCACCCCGCACGCCCGGAACGCCTCCGGCAACACCCGCGCCGTCACCAGCCGGTTCGCCAGCGCATACCCCGCCCCGGTCGGTATCTGGGTCCGGTCCGATACCACCCACCATTGCCCGTCCGGCGATCGTGCCACGTCCGCCGCGTACAACCGCAGAAACACCCCGTCCGTGGGCCGGTAGCCATGACACGGTCGAAGAAACTCCGGCTGGGCAAACAGCATCGCCGGCGGCAATCCCCCCCGTCGCACCAGATCCTGCACCCCGTAGCTGTCGGCCAGGATCCGGTTCAGCAGCGTGGCCCGCTGGATCAATCCCGCCTCGATGATCCCCCACTCCTCCGCCGAGATGATGAAGGGCAGCGGATCCAAGGCCCAGGGACGCTCCATGCCCAAGGCATCCCCGTACACGTTGTAGGCAATCCCCTGCTCGAGAATGATCCGTCGCGCCGTCTCGTACCGCCGCCGCCGCTCCTCCCCCCCCAGCTCGCCCATTTCCCGCACCAGCGTTTCATACGCCGGCCGCACCGCCCCCGAGACGGTCATCAGCTCGTCGTACACCCCCTCGGATGGCCGGTACGCCAGCCCGTCCGGCATCGGAGAACCGCCCCCCGGCTCCCGTTCGATCGCCGGTCTCGCTTCGGCCGCTTGCACAGACACGCCCGTCACCCTACCCGCGCGCCCCGTCGCGGGAAAGCCGGCAGGAAAGCCGGCAGCCCGTCCCGCCGCGCTTTCAATCCTTCTCCACCCCGTTGTTCCAGTAGGCCTCCATCTCCTCCGCGCTCGGCACCTTCAGCGGTCGCACCACCCGGAACCCCAGGAACTGCGCATCGGTGTGGTACCAGATGCTCTTCGGCAATTGCGGATCCTGCATTTTCCACGACCGGTTCGAGGCCCGCCGCGCCGCACTCCGCAGCATCGCCGGATCCTCGTCGTCCCACGATCCGCCCCGCGCCGAGTGCGGATACGGCTTGGTCGACCGGTTCCATGGATCCTCCAGCACCTGCCCCGCATGCCGCTTGAACCAGTCCGCATCGTACTGGTCCAGACACCACTCGATGACGTTCCCGTGCATGTCGTGAAGACCCCACGGATTCGGCTTCTTCTGCCCCACCTGCTGGTACTTCCAGTCGCTGTTGCCTCCCCACCAGGCGTGCTCGTCCAACCCCGCCGGATCGTCCCCGAACGAATACGCCGTCGTCGTGCCCGCCCGGCACGCATACTCCCATTCCGCCTCGGTGGGCAACCGGTAGAAATGTCCCGTCCGCGCGCTCAACCACTGGCAGTACTTGTTCGCCGCATGCTGCGTCATCGAAATCGCCGGATATCCGTCCTTCCCCATCCCAAAGCTCATCTCCACATACGGCTTCGTCGGCCGGCTCACCGCATCCGAAATGGCATCCACCGCCATCTCCACCCCCTGGCGCTCGCGCAGGTCCATCTCGATCTCCCGCCTCATGAACAGCTCGTACTCGTTCCAGGTCACCTCGTGCTGCCCCATCCAGAAGGGCGAGATCCTCACCCGCACCGCCGGCCCCTCGTCGTCCTGCCGCCCCGTCTCCCCCGCCCGGCTGCCCATGGTGAATTCCCCCCCGGGAATCGGCACCATCGTGAACGACACGTCCATTCCCGGTATGGCCTCCGTGTACTTCCTCATCTCCGCCGCCGCGGTTTCCCGTGTCGTCTTCACGATGTGCTCGTGAATGGCCCGAACCGTCGCCGCCTCGTCGCCCCCAGCCTCCTCCGCCTTCTTCGGAGTCAGCACAATGCCATCCGGCCAGGGCGCCCCCTGCTCGATCCACAGCCGCAGTATTTCCGTCTTCTCCCTGGGCAACGGACCGTCCCGGTTGGCCGGCGGCATCAGGTCAATATGATCGGCCGGCAGGATCGTCGTCGTGTACGAGGAACTCTTCTCCGGATGGAACGGCACCAGCGTCGGTCCCGTGTACTCGCCGGTCGTGAACGCATCCTTCTTGTTGTCCAGCCGCAGCCGTCCCTTGGCCTCACCCTCCCGATGACACGCCACACAGTGGAACTCCAGGATCGGCTGGACGTCGCGCACGAAGTCGATCCGCTGCACCTGCCCGATCTTCAACCCCTCCGGCCACTTCGCCCCCTCGGCAATCCACTGCTTGAGCACATCGGTGATCTCCTTCGGCATCGGCCCCCCCTGCGCCGGCGGCGGCATCAAATCCACATGGTCCGCCGCCAGGATCGTGCTCGTGTAGATCGGACTCTCCTCCGGCTTCCCGGGTACCAGCCCCACCCCGTAATCCCCCCCCTCCAGATTCCCCTCCAGCGTGTTCATCCGAAACCGCCCCTTCGGACGCTCGTCCCCATGGCAAATGATGCAGTTGGCCTCGAATATCGGCCTGATCTGCCGGTTGAAATCCACGGGCTCCGCCGCCTGGAGGCCAAGCGACAACCCCATCCAACCAGCCAACCAACCCCGGCGAAAAGAAGCGGATCTTGTCATAACGACACGCATTGCGGCACCAAAACCCCGGCATCCTCCGCGAGAAAAACAGGCAGGTCAACCGTTCGGGGTCCCGTTCGGACCCCGTCTTCGCCGCCCATGAAACCCGGTTGCCTGGGCCTCCGCAGCCCTGAATGCCGCAGGTGGAACCCTCCGATCCGGCAGCACCATGAGACCCTGACCCAGCTCGGGTCCAGTGCCCCCGCGCCCGCAGCTCTCACGCAACCCCCACTCCAACGTCATCCCCTCTCCACCCGAACACCCGCATCTCACTTGGTCATCGCAGGGCGCGGACGCGGCTTGTGCAGGGCCAGAATGTCCGTCTGATGCCGGTTTCCCTGCTTGTGGCCGCCGTTCTTGGAGTGGCTGAAGTACGGGCTGTCGGATCCGGCCGCAGGCTGGCCGGTTCGGACTTCCTCAATCAGCTCGGCGACGCTCTGGAGGATGCGGCTGGGCTGATAGACGTAGTCGCCCACGTCCTCGAGCTGGGTGGACCCCGTCAGCACCAGGTAGCCCAACAAACCGGCCTCCACGGCCCCGCGGATGTCGGTCTCCATGGTATCCCCGATCATCACCACCTCTTCCACCTTGTTCAGCGCACCCTCCCGCAACCGTCGCCGCGCCTGGTGGAACATGTAGCCGTTGGGTTTGCCCAGGTAGTAGGCGCGCCGCCCGGTGCTGGCTTCAAGAAAGGCCCCCAGCGCCCCGGCGCCGGGCCGCGTCTTCTGCCGGGCCACCGGGCACCAGTTGTCCGGGTTGGTCGCGACCAGTCGCGCCCCCTTCTCGATCAGTTCATGCGCCTTGGTCAGCTTCTCCGAGGTCGGTGCCCCTTCCCCGACCACCACGTAGTTGGGATGGATCGCGTCGTTGGCGATCCGTCGCTCATGCAAGGCCGCCGTCAGCCCTCCTTCGCCCACCACGAACGCCGTGCAGTTCGGGTGCGTCTCGCTCAGAAAATCCGCGGTGTTCATCGCCGAGGTGTAGAAGTGCTTCGGCGTCAGTCCGTGGATTCCCAGGTGCCGCAGCCGCACCGTCAGGTCCTCCCCGGTCGGCGCGGAATTGTTGGTGAGAAACAGGAACGGAGTCCCGGTCGCCAGCAGGACGCGCACAAATTCCTCCGCGCCGTCAATGAGCTGGTTCTCCCGGTATATCACCCCGTCCATGTCGATCAGGTAGCCGGTCGTCATCGCTGCACATCTCCTCTCTGGGTTCGCAAGGCGGATCCGGCCGAAAGAAGCGAAAAAAACGGCCGGGCCGGGCAGGCGGGTTGAGCGCCCGACAAAGCGCACCTTGCCCCCGCGCCCGCGAGCCCGCGCAACCCTCAACCGCGGCCCGCACCACGCTTTCACACCCTCGTGACACGCACTCCGCCCGAGTTCCCGGCACCCGGCCGTCCGGCTCCCCACCTCCTGTCAGCCCCCGTTGCCGGCAAAACCCCGATCCCGCATCAGCGCCCCCAACTGCGCGTCCCTGCCCCGGAACCGCCGGTACCCCTCGGCGGGATCCACCGTGTTCCCGGCCGACAACACATGCACGCGCAGCCGTTCCGCCACCGCCCGGTCGAACAACCCTTCCCCCTCCTCGAACGCCTCCGCCGCGTCCGCCGTCAGCATGTCGGCCCAGAGATAGCTGTAGTACGCCGCCGAATACCCGTCGTCCCCGAACAGATGCGCAAACTGCGGCAGCCGGTGCCGCATGACGATCTCGGCCGGCATCCCGAGTTCCAACAGCGCCTCCCGCTCGAAGGCCGCCGGATCAAGGTCCCTGCCCGACCCCGCCACGTGCAGCTTCATGTCGAGCAGCGCGCTGGCCAGAAACTCAACCGTCGCGAATCCCTGGTTGAACGTGGCCGCCTTCCGCACCCGCCCGATGAGCGCCGCCGGCATGGATTCTCCCGTGCGCTCGTGCCGGGCGAACCGTTCGAGCAATTCGGGCGACATCAGCCACCGCTCCAGAAGCTGCGACGGCAGTTCCACATAGTCCCGCGCCACGCGCGTCCCCGACAACGACGGATACACCACCTCCGACGCCAGCCCGTGCACCGCGTGCCCGAACTCGTGGAACAACGTCCGCGCGTCCTCCCAGGAAATCGTCACGCCCTCCCCCGGCCCGCCCGGCACGAAATTCGAGTGGTTGCCCACCAGCGGCGTCACCTCCCCCTCCAACCGTTCCCCCGCCCGGTACAGGCTCATCCAGGCCCCCGACCGCTTCCCCGCCCGCAGGAACGGATCGAAGTAGAACACCCCGACCAGCCCGCCCCCGCGACGCCGCACTTCCCACACCCTCGCGTCGGGATGCATCACCGGCACGTCCGCCGCCGGCAGGAACTCCCAGTCGAAGAGGCGCCCGGCCACCCAGAACATCGCCTCACGCAACGACTCCAGCCGCAGGTACGGCTTCAACTCCGCCTCATCCAGCGCGAACCGCTCCCGCCGCACCTTCTCCGCATAATACCGGTAGTCCCACGGGGCGATCCGCACCCCGCCGCCCTCGGCGTCGGCCAGCGCCTGCATCGCGGCCACTTCCTCCCTCACCCGCGCCACGGCGGGTCCCCACAGGGTCTCCATCAACGCCATCGCGCGGTCGGGCGATCCCGCCATCGAATGTTCCAACCGCCAGTGCGCGTGACTGGCGTAGCCCAGCAGGGACGCCCGCTCGGCCCGCAACCGCACGATCTCCGCGATCACCGGCTTGTTGTCCCGCGGCCCCGCATGATCGCCCCGTGCCACGAAGGCCCTCCATACCCGTTCCCTCAGGTCCCGACGTGTCGCCAGAGTTAGCAGCGGCTCCACGCTCGAACGGCTGTTGGCGATCAACCAGCGCCCCCGGCCACCCCGCGCCTCCGCCTGGGACGCCGCCGCCCGCCGCAGGGTCTCCGGCAATCCATCCAGATCCGATTCCCGGTCCACCCACGTCCCCAACTCCTCCTCATCGCCCAGAAGGTTCTGCCGGAACCGCGTGAACAATTCCGCCAGCCTCCGGTTCACCGCCGCCACCCGCTCCTTGCCCGCGCTCCCCAACCTCGCCCCGGCCCTCACAAATTCCGTGTGGTGCAGCCAGACCAGCCGGCGCTGTTCCGGCGTCCAGGTGTCGCGCTGTCCCAGCCCCTCCACCGCTTCCACCCGCCGAAACAGCCCCGCGTTCTGCATCACTTCGTCCCGCAAGGCCGCAAAGCGTGGCTGCCAGATCGTCTCCACCTCCCGGAACGCCGCGTCGTTCGCCGTCGCACTCCACACCCCGAACAGCACCCGCACCCGGTCATAGGCCCGGCCCGCCCGCTCCAACGCTTCCATGGTGTTGGCGAAGTCCGCCGGCGCCACCGTCCCCGCCACCGCCCGGATGTCCTCCCGGTACCCCTCCATCGCCCGCTCGAGCGCCGGACCGAACAGCTCGACACGCACCCGGTCGAAGGGCGGCACCCCGCCATACGGTCCCGGCCACGGTCCCAACAGGGCCCCCGCGTCCTCCGTTCCCGTTCCCGTTCCCGTTCCCATCCGCACGTCGTCCTTCTGTCCTTCAAGGTCTTCCATGGCACATGCGCCGGACCCGTTCCGGATACACTCCCGGGACCCAGCGCAGCCCGCACGGTAGGTCCCGCCTCCACCCCGGCACAAGCCGCCGAAATCGCTCGCAGCCGCCCCCGCAGCCCGCAGGATCACCCAGACATGGTCCGGTCCGCCCCACCACCGCTTCCCGGTCCCTGTTCCACCGGGGCACGCCCCCTCCATCCCCCCTGAACGCATGCGGTCCGATTCCTCATCCCTCTCCCGCTCCCGCCGTTGGATGCTCCTGACGCTCGGAATCGCTCTCGTCGCCGAAGTCCTCTGGCTCGTCTCCGCCTATCTCGCCCTCAATACAGGCCTCCTCAAACGCGCCCTCAACCGGCATCCCGACCGTTTCTCCATCGACTGGTCCTCCGGCCGCTGCCTCTGGCCCGGCCGCATCCAACTCTCCGGCGTCCAGGTCCGCGGACACGGCCGGCACGATCGATGGTCGGCCACCGCCGACCACGCGGACGTCCATGTCGCCCTGCTCCCCCTCCGCCATCGGCGCGTCCTCGGCCAGTCGGTCACCCTCTCGGGAGTCACCTTCCACCTCGAACCTCACCCCGCCCTGCCCGACGCCAGCAGCCGCCCCGAAAGCCCCACCCCGGGCGAATCCGTCCCCTCCGAACCCACAACCGGCCCAGTCCCGTCCATGCCGCGTTCCCCCGGCACAACCCCGTGGATCCTGGACCTCCCAAGCATTCATCTCCGCAATGTGCGGGACCTCCGCTTCGACCAGTTCCGGATCGCCTGCCCCGATGCCCGGATCGACGCTGCCGTTCACCATACCCTCCGCGGACCGTTCGAGGCGGACGTCCGGCAGCTCGACTTCCCGGACGCCACCTGGACACTCGACGACGCACCCTTCGCCACCCAACTCACGATACGGGGACAAGCGCGACTCGATTCCATCCGCTTCCATGAGGTCCGTGGTGCCGCCCTGCTTGAGCATGTGGAAGCCGACCTCCGTGCCCACGGAAACCTCGCTACCCTCTCCCCTCTCACCCGGCATCTCGGTCGAACCACCGAACTCGCGATCGAAGGCGGAGGACTGATCGACGCCGGAATCCGCATCGAGGCCGGGCGCCTCCTCCCGGGCACTCAACTGCGCGCGCGCGCCCCGCAGTTCACCCTTCGCATGGGACCCGTCCTGGCCGAGGGCATCACCGATCTCCTCATCGATGTCACCGAGTCCGATGGCGCCCCGCGCAGCCTCCTCACCGTCAACCTCGACCAGCTCCGGTTCCATCACCGCGACGACCCGGCCCAACCCGCGCAGTCCGGCTCGATCCGCCTGCGTGCCGAAGCCGCCGATCCCGTCCTGCCACACGGTTTCCGGCACGTCGCCGTTCAACTCGATGTCGGCCCGCTCACCCTCCCCGACGTCCGCGTCCTCAACCCCTTCCTCACTCACGACGACCTCGTCGCCTTCGACCGCGGGGCCTTTCAACTGACGGCCGGATACCACCGCGACATCGCAGGCGCCGGCCGGGGAACCCTGCGCATCGAGGCGCCCCACCTCGCGGTGCGCGTCGGCGACGACACCTACGCCGGCACCCTTGAAATCGCCTCCCGCTTCGCCCGGTCCGAGGCGACGCCCCGGGTGCTCTCCCTCGACCACGCCCACGTCCTGTTGACCAACGCCGTCGTTGTTGGCGAACCCCCGCGCTCGCCCGAAGGCTGGCACCTGCGGCTCGACCTCGACCGAGCCACCCTGGCCCTCGACGATTCCCGCGCCCTCTCCGCCGACGTCGTCCTCAATCTCCTCGATCTCCGCCCCCTCCTCGCCCTCCTCCGCGAAGACCCCAACTCGTCCGCCTGGGCCCGGTTCGTCCCCAACATCCATCGCCTGCACGGCTCCGTTGCCCTCGCCATGGACCGCCACCGCATCCAACTGCACGACCTGCGCCTGCGCGGCGATTCCACCGAGGTCCTCGCCCAACTGATCCTTGCCGGAGGCCGACCTGACGGCATCGCCTACGCCCGCTACGGAATCCTCTCCGCCGGCTTCGACTTCCGCCACGGCGCCCGCGACTGGACCCTCTTCGGCGCCAAGCGCCGTTACCTCCGTCACCTCGCCGAAATGGGCCTCACCAACGTCGCCCAACCCGAGGCCGATACTCCTGATCCTGATCCCGATCACGATCCCAAACCCTGACCGGACTCGCGGCCCAAACCATGGGATGGGGTTGGCGGACCCAAACAATCAAACAATGAGCCCGGCAGTTTGCCATTGACCGTAATTGACCAATGAGCCTGGCATTATCTTGTTTGTTGACCGCGAGCGAACTTTCCCACCACTTCTAAGTGTCAATCTCTTTAATATTGACTCTGACCGGCCAAGGACGCGGTCATCCCCACCCATTCATTCATTCATTCACATTCATTCACAGGACCCTCGTGAACTTTCCCGAAGTACCGGGCTGGAGGGAGTGCGTCATCATCAATTGTTTAATGCCTGACTCACTAAATGGAGTTTGTTGACCCCAGTCGATCCAGTGTCCCCCCGTTTGCTGTCCCGGCTTCAGCCTCAGCCGGCCAAAGAAATGCCCGGCTCAGTCGCCCGCAATCGTGGCAATCCCCGCTCCGATGACCCCGATCCTCACCCACCCTCCGGCGAGACACTGGGCCAGGCGTGCTTCGGATACTTCCTCTGCAGTTCCGACTTCACCCGCGGATAATGTTCCCGCCAGAAGTTCGCCAGGTCCTGTGTCACCTGCACCGGACGCATGTTCGGCGCCAGAATCTGCACGGTCACCAGCACCCGTCCCATGGCCAACCGCGGCACCTGGGTGACCCCCTGCAATTCCTGGATCCGCAGCGCGACGCAAGGCGGCGTCCCGGCGCTGTAAACCACCTTCGGCGTGCGTCCGTTGGAGAGCGTCACCCGCTCGGGAGCATGCTGGTCGATCCATCGCTGCTGCTCCGCATTGAGCCAGCCCCGCACTACGCCCCGAACCTCGCGCTCCTTGAGATCCCGGTAGCCGGCCGCCCCATGGCAGATCTGCGCCACCAACTCCCGTCGCTCGTCCTCACCGATCGGCGGCAACCCCAGTTCCGGACACCACCGCGCCAGGGCGTTCAACCGCAGAATCCACTGGTCCACGCCGTGGTCCCAACGGGTCAAAGTCAGGCGCCCCGCCAGTACCTCGTCCGCCAGCAATCGCGCCGCCGCTTCCGCCGGTGGCGGATCCACCCGCCAGGTGTCGATGGCCAGCCCGCGAAACGTCACCAACCCCTCGGCCACCACCCGCTTGGCCACTCCGTCGTAGGACACCCGGACCTCCGACTTCAAATCCCAGGGAAACATCTCTTCCAGCCAGCCCGCTTCAATCGCCGTGGCCAGGGAAAGAATCGTGTTCACTTCGCCACTGCGTCCCCCCACCTCCCGAGCCTCCGCCACCACCAAAAGCATCGCGTCCTGCACCGCACTTTCCCGCGCCAGCACCCCGCGCCGCCCATGCACCATCTCGCACCGCAACGTCCCCCGGTCGAGCCGCCGCGCGACATGGTCCGAAAACGCCGTCAACACACACCGGCGCAATCGTGTCTCGTCCAGCGCGCCCGGCCGCGTGTCCCATCCCTCCCGTTCCGCCAGCCCGAGAAACGCCCGCAGCAAGGGCGCCACCTGCCGCGCTGCCGCCGCATGGATCCCCACCCGCTGACACGCCTCCAACCGGAACTCCGCCGCCGACGCATACTCCCACGCCCGGATCAGCCGGAAGAAGTCCGACGCCTCCACGTCCCCCAGCCGATCCTCCCGGAACCGCTCGGTCTCCCGATCCACCTTCCGCAACAGGATGTCCCGCCCCTGCGTCAGCGCCGCAATCAGGGCGCCGTGATACACGCACCCCTCGTCCCGCGCCGCCAGCAGCAGCCGCGCATACCGCGGATGCACCGGGAACGTCAGCAGCCGCCGCCCCAGCGCTGTCAACCGGCTGCCCGAACTTCCCGCTTCCGCTTCCGCTCCCGCTTCCGCCTCCGCTCCCGAGCCACCGACTGTCCCCCGCACCGCCTCCACCGCACCCAAGTCCCGCAGAACTTCCTCCGCATGCTCGATCGCCGCCGGCTCCGGTGCATCCAGCCAGCGAAACGTCCCCAGATCCTCCACACCCCCCGCCTTCAACATCAGCACCACTTCCGCCAGATCGAGACGCCGCACCTCGGGCACTTCAGCCGCTGGCCGCGACGCCTGTTCCTCATGCGACCACAACCGACGGCACACCCCCGGAGCCGTTCGTCCCGCCCTCCCTGCCCGCTGGTCCGCCGACGCCCGGCTGATCCGCTCGACCAGCAGCGTGTTGATCCCGCGTCCGGGATCATGACGCGGCACCCGCGCCAGCCCGCTGTCGATCACCCAGCGCACTCCGTCGATCGTGAGCGAGGTCTCCGCCACGTTCGTCGTCACCACAATCTTGCGACGGTCGTACCGCGCCACCGCGGCGTCCTGATCCCGCACCGGCAACTCCCCATGCAGCGGGAGCAGCAGACACCCCCGCGCCTCCGGACGTCCCCGCAACGCCTCCAGTGTCCGCTGGATCTCGAACGCGCCCGGCATGAACACCAGCCCGTCCCCCATCTCCCCCCGGCGCACCAGATCCCCAACCGCCTCTGCCGCCCGTTCCCACACCGGACGCGCATCCGAATACGCCGGCCGCTCCGCATACTCGATCTCGACGGGGTACGTCCGCCCTTCCGCCGACAGCACCTCGCACGGTTCGAGATAGGCCGCCAGCCGGCCGGTCTCCAACGTCGCCGACATCACGATCAGCCGCAGGTCCGGACGTCCCGCCTCCTGCGCCTGCAAGGCCCGCGCCAGGGTGATGTCCCCGTAAAGATGTCGCTCATGAAATTCATCGAAGATCACCGCCGACACCCCCTCCAGCCGCGGGTTCTCCAGCAATTGCCGCAGCAGAATCCCCTCGGTGACAAACAGGATCCGTGTGTCGCGGCCCGAGATGTTCTCGAACCGGATCCGGTACCCGACCTCCCCTCCCAGCGGCACCCCCAACTCCTCCGCCACCCGCTTCGCCAGCAACCGCGTCGCCAGCCGCCGCGGCTGCAACACCACCACCTGCCCGGTCCCGGCCAGTCCGCCACGCACCAGCATCTGCGGCACCTGGGTGGACTTCCCCGAACCCGTCGGGGCCGTCAGCACCACCCGCGACACCCGGCCCAGGGCCACCCTTAGCGGCCCCTCCAACGCTCGAATGGGCAGCGTGTCCACCCCTACTTGCCAACCGGTTTCCCCGCCGCCTCCCACGCCTTCACCCCGCCATCCAGGTGCACCACCGACTTGAAACCCAGCTTCGAAAGCAACGGCAACGCCTTGCCGCTCCGCCCCCCCACCGCGCAGGTGACCAGGTAGGTCTTCTCCCGGTCCAGCTTCGCCAGTTCCCTCGCAAATCCCCGATGGTTGAAATCGAGGTTCGTCGATCCCGCGATTCGTCCCTCCGAAAACTCCCTCGGCGTCCGCACATCCAGCACCACCACCCCCCGCTCCTCCCGCAGTAACCGCTCCGCCCCGTCCACATCCACATGCCGCACCCCGGGCAGGCCGGATCCCCCGATGCCGCTTTCCTCACCCCACACCCCCGTCGCCCCGGCCATCCACACCGCGACGGCCACCACGCCCGCCGCAAGTCTTCGTTGCACTCGCCCGTTCATCGCCGCGATCCTATCCGCCATGTCCCGCCCCGCAATCCCATTGCGGCCCATCCGGCCGTCCGGACCATGCCGTCTCCACGCCGGTTCCGCCCGCGCCACCCCCCTGCGTCCACTCCCGCCATGCGCCATCCCTTCCCCGAACGGATCGCGGTCCACGGGACACCCTCGCCCGACCTCCCGCCTGCTCACCGCGAGCCTCCTCGCAACGGTCGCCCTGGTCCTCCTGACCCATCTCCCCGCCTCCCTCGCCGCCCCACGCCTCCGCCAGGCCGACACCCCCTTCCTCAATGCCCGCCTCATCTTCCCTCCCGAACACTGGCACAACCACGGCTCCACCCTCATCGAAACCCGCCGCGGCGACCTCCTCGTCTGCTGGTTCCACGGCTCCGGCGAACGCCGCGCCGATGACGTCGTGATCCGCGGTGCCCGTCTCCGCCGAGGTGCCGGAACCTGGAGCGAACCCTTCCTCCTCGCCGACACCCCCGGCTACCCCGACACCAACTGCACCCTCTTCCTCGACGGACAAGGCCGCCTCTGGCTCATCTGGCCCACCATCCTCGCCAACCTCTGGGAAAGCGCCCTCCTCAAATACCGGATCAGCGACGATTTCGAACGTCCGGGTCCGCCCCGCTGGAAACAGGACGGCGTCCTCCACGTCACCCCGGGACCCGAGTTCCAGGAGGCCGTCCAGGCGTGGCTCCCCTCGGTCGAACGCCGGCTCGAATCCGATCCCATGCCCGATTCCATGCGCCGCGAAGTCGAACGTTACCTCGATGTCTTCCGACACCAGGTCGAGGACAAACTCTACCTCCGCCTCGGCTGGATGACCCGCGCCCATCCCTACCTCCACGAAGGCCACCGCATCATCCTGCCCCTCTATCACGACGGCTTCTCCTGCTCCCTCATGGCCGTCTCCGACGATCATGGCGCCACTTGGACCACCACCGCCCCCCTGCTTGGCGGTGGCAATATCCAACCCCACATCCTCCAGCGCCGCGACGGTTCCCTCGTCGCCTACATGCGCGACAACGGACCCCCGCCCAAACGCGTCCCCCAAAGCGAATCCCGCGACGGCGGCCTCACCTGGTCCCCGGTCACCAATTCCGACATCCCCAATCCGGGCGCCGGCACCGACGGCGTGGTCCTCCACGACGGACGCTGGCTCTTCATCGGCAACGACACCGAATCCGGACGCCACCGCCTGGTGGTGATGCTCTCCGACGACGACGGTCTCACCTGGTCCCATCGTCGGGCCCTCGAAGACGACCCCCCCGGCCCCCTCGCCGGTCGTTACCATTACCCCAGCATCCTCCAGTCCCGCGACGGCACTCTCCACGTCACCTACAGCCATCACCTCAGTACCGCCCGGACGGATCTGCCCCTTGATGGCCATGGCAAACCCGCCCACTCCTCGATCAAACACGCCCACTTCAACATCGCCTGGGTGCTCGCCGGGGAACGCCTCCCCTGATCCGTTCCCTTTACACTCCCAACCGGCTCTTCAACCAACTCAACGCCAGCCAGTTACACCCAGCCCACAACGCGGTTCAACACCCCACCGTCGGATCTCCTGACAATACCCCGATCGGGGGAGCCCCCGACGGTGCCCGTTCCATTCCTCCCATCGACACCCGCAAGTCACCTGACCGTAACCGGTTAGCCTACCCGACAGCCTCTCCCGCCCCACCGCTCGCCGACGGGTGGCATGAGGAATGCTCAATTCATCTTGGGTTCGTCAGTCAGGCGCCCGGTCCGGTCGATCGGGTCCCTCAGGCGAATCCCCCTACCATGAACTCTCACGTGCCCATCCCGGTCACCGAGTTACCCCCGGCGCCCACGGCCGCTTCCAGTCCGTTCCTTCTGGAAGCCTGCCCGGCTGGCGCATCGGGCGCCCTCGGCCAGCCGCGGTCCTGGGTGTAAGCGAGGTGCGCTGCGGCGTCCGGGTTCCCAGTCCCCGGTTCGCTCCGACCAACGCATCGTGAGAGAAGGGCGACCCCTTCACCGGGGTCGCCCTGTTTGGTCTTCCCAGCCCTGGCCCGGGTTCCTCATCCCGAAATCACAAATGTAACCGATCCGGCCTTGCCTCCGTCCTTCCTTCGTCGTCTCCTACTCCGACCACAAGTGAAGGCTGTCATCGACCTCCCACAGAAGTCCTCCGCACCGCGTGCGGACCGGCGCTTGACCCTCGTGGAACTGGCCAACGGCACCCGCCGCGCCGCCATCTCCCAACCCCCGCTGCTCTCCAGTCGCGCCGCTCCGTGGTCCAGCCTGTTCCTCGAACATCACCCCGCTGGCCGGCGCCAGGACGTCGCCAACGTCACGTCCCTCGAACATGTCCTCATCGCCCAGATCGAGGGACCCTCCATCCTCGAATGGCGCGACAATGGCCATTACCGCTCCATCTGCTTCCTCCCGGGCCAGGTCATCTTCGTCCCCGCCCTTCTCCCATTCTCCTGCCGCACCCTTCACAGCGGTGAGATCGTGGCCGTCGCCCTCGATCCCCAGTTCGTCCGCCTGGCCACTCACGACCTGGCCCGCGGCCCCAATTCTGTCGACCTGATCCCACGGATCCCCATGGACGATCCGTTCGTGCACAGCCTGATCATGTCCCTCCACCGCGAAGTCCAGGATGGCTGTCCGGCCGGTGCCACCTACGGCGAATCGCTCGCCACCGCCCTCGCCGCCCATCTCGTCGCCCGCCATTCCGAATGCGGTGCCCTCCCCGCTCCCTCCAACGGCGGCCTCAGCCGCGCCCAACTCCGCCAGGCCATCGACTTTCTCCAGGCCCGCCTGGCCGACGACATCACCATCGGCCAACTCGCCGCCCACTGCAGCCTCAGCACCTTCCACTTCGCCCGGCTCTTCAAGCGCGCCACCGGCCTCTCCCCCCACCAGTACCTCATTCGGTGCCGCGTCGAACGTGCCCGCGAACTCCTCCTCGCCTCCTCCAAACCCACCGCCGAGGTCGCCCTCGAAGTCGGCTTCTGCGACCAAAGCCACCTCACCACCCACTTCCGCAAGGTCTTCGGCATCACCCCCCGCGAATTCCGACGCCAGCACAGCCCGGGCAGGTTGCTCCCGGAAACGGCCTGATTCTCGGCATATTCCCCTCATTCGCCCCGCCGGACGCCCCCTTCCGTCCGCAGTTCCGCTTCGTCGTCCAAGCCACCCGAACCCCATTCCGCCATCCTTCGCGGAATGGTGTCCCGGCCTCCCCTGCCCGCCCTCGTCTCCAGCTTGCTCCTCGTCCTGCTCTCCCCGCCCGCCCACTCCCAGCCCGCCGCAGCCCCCCACAGCCGAACCTCGGAGCCCCCCGCGGAACTCCCCCTCCCCCAAGCCTTCCGCCAACGCATCCAGGACCGCGCTGCCATCGATGCCTACCAGAACCGCCACCATCGCGTCGCACCCGGTGTCATCCCCACCCCCATCCGGCGCTTTATCCCCCGCGTCCAGGCGGATCGCTATGTGCAGGTGGTCCGGCCCGACGTCCCGCCACACATCGCCAGCGCCCGACAACAACAAACCCGCGGACAACGGCCGTCGCCGGCGTTCATCGCCCCCATCCTTGACCGCACCGACAACCTCGACACACCCGATTCATTCCCAAGCCCCACTTCCGCCCAGGCCTCCGCAACCGAATGGGTCCATCGGTACCTGGCCTCCGACGGCATCCTCCCCACCCTCGTCCATGCGGTTCGCCTCCTCGGACCCGCCACCCTGACCAGCAACCCCGCCACCGCCCTCGATCAACTCCGCATGGCCGGTCTGCCCGTCGATCTCCTCGACCACTTCGATCCCCCCGCCTCGCCTGCCAATACCCCCGCATCCCTCGCCCTCGTCACCCAGATCGCTGATCAACTCACCAAGGGCTCCGATCCCGCCACCCTGGCCCGCCAACTCGCCCGGACGCCGTTCGCCTTCCAACCCACGCACACCAGCTTCCAGGCCGCCCCCGAAACCGGCGAACACCCGGTGGGCCTCCTCCGCATGCAGGCCGGCGGTGGATGGTCCGATGGAGTCGTCCCCGGCGATGCCATCCACGCCATCGCCCAGATGGTGAACGCCTTCCCCGACGCCCGCTTCCTCGTGAGCGTCCCCGCCGAGGTGGCGGAACCCTTCGAATCCCTGGCACGTACCACATGGCGCCTCAGACGCGACACCCAGCTCATCCTCTGTGTCGATGCCACCCATCCCGGCGCCTGGGCCCAGGACAACGCCAAGGCCGGCGCCCTCCTCGACTCATCAGGCAACCCTGCCACCCTCGCCAGCCTGGCGCCCCGCTACGCTTCCCAGGGCGAAGGACACTCGCTCTTTGAGCCCGGCGCCTCCTACGCCATGGACGGCCTCGCCGCCGCCGGTCACCCCGTCCTTCAATCCCCCCTTCTCTTCCAGGGCGGCAACTTCCTCGTCGTCCACGACCCATGCTCCGGGGATCGCCTCCTCGTCGCCGGAGAAGGCGAAATCCTCCGCAATACCGCCCTCGGCCTCACCCCGGCCCAGGTCCGCGAAGCCTTCCGCATCGAATTCGGCGTCGATCGCTGTCTCACCCTCCCCTCCGTCTCCTACCACCTCGACTTCGACGTCAGCTTCCGCGCCCACGCCGATGACCTCGTGGCCCTCGTCAACGACATCCCGGCCGCCGTCCGCATCATCCTCGGCCTCGGCATCGACGCCCTCCAACGACACGGCACTCTCAGCCCGGCCGACGCCGTGATCGCCCACGCCGAACGCCGTCAGGGTCACGATCTCCCCCTCCTCGATTGCCTCACCGCCGCCGTCGATCGCACCCGAAAGGCCGGCCAGCCCTTTTCAGCCTCCCTCTCCCGCCACTTCGTCACCAGCACCACCGACGATGCCGCCGCCAATCTCCAGGCCTTCCTCCTCGCCCTCGACCTCCTCGAAGCCGAACAGGACGCACCCTCCGCAAGGACCACAACCCACTCCGACCGCCCCCCCTACCTCGCCGCCCTGCGTCGCATGATCGCCGCCCATCGAAGCCAGCTTGAAGACCTCCACGACCTCGGCTGCCGCATCGTCCCGATCCCCAGCCTCCCCGACCTCCACCGCGGCATCAACTACCTCAACGGCATCCATCACGCCGATGGCTTCGCCATGCCCGCCTTCGGCGGCTTCTACACCCCGCTCGATCGCGCCGCCCAGGAAGCCATCGAGTCCGCCTTCGGAGCCGAGGTCCCCGTCACCCCCATCCTGACCGCCGCCTGCCAACGCCAGCATGGCGGTGTCCATTGCCTCGCCGCCGCCTATCCCCGTATGGACTCCCGTCCAGACCTCATCGCTCCCTCCGACACCCGTCCCTCCCGCGTCGCTCCGTAACCGCCCCTGCCCAAACCCAAGCCCCACTTTCAAGAACCCTACCGCCCCGCCCCCTCCCCTCGCCCGCGCGGTCGCAGCCACCCGCTCGCCAACGGAAGCAACCCCCGGAACTGCATCGCCACCTTCGCCACCGCCAGCGCCGCCACCCACCCGCGACGCCCCCGCAGCGCCCTCACAAGCGCCACCCCGACCAGCGGCGCCGCCAGCACCATCCACGGCACCGCCCGTCGCACCCCCTCGACGCGCCCGTGCCAACGCTCGCGGCATCGCCCCACCTCCGCCCCCAACTCGCGCCGGTCGAGTTCGCAGCGCGCCCTCAGCAGGTTCATCTCCAGTTCCCGCGGTCTCACTTCAACCCCTCCAGCCATTCCTTGTCCCGCTTCAGTTCCGACACCGTCGCCGCAAAGGGCGCCGATCGCCCCCGCAACAGGCGGCGCACCCTGAGAAAGGCCCATCCCGCCACGCCCCCATAACCCACTCCCGTCGCCAGCGCCCCCCAGGGCCGCCATTCCGGCGGTAATGCCAGCACCAGTCCCACCGTCAGGATCACCACCGCCAGCGCCCCGAAAACCGCCCCCACCGACAGCAGCACAATCAACTCCGTCGCCGCCCTCCGTTCCTCCGCCAACTCAAATCCCAAAAGCTCCAGGCGGGTGGCGACCAGTTGCGCCACCCGCTTCGCGATGAGCCGCCACGTACCGTCTTCCGGTCCGCCGGCTGAACCTGCAGGCCGGGGATTCACCGCCGGTTGTTCAACAGCACCCCCAGCAGCACCCCCACCCCAAACGCCGCCCCAACGCTGGTCAACGGATGCTCCCGGATCGCGCTCTCCACCTCCCGCGCCGCGTCTCCCGCCCGACCCTCGAACTGTTCGCAGGTCGATTTCGCCCGCCGCAAGGCATCCTCCAGCCGGGCCCGGGCTTCCTTCCCCTTCTCGTTCAAATCGTCGGCCCCCGCCCGCAACACTTCCTGTCCGTCTCGTATGACCGTCCGGAGATCCTCCAACAGACGCTCCGCCGCTTCCCGGGTAAGTGATGATGGTGTCATGGTTCTATCCTCTCCTCTCTCATGTGCGATTGTCGGGCTCACCGCAAGTCCCTGTCCCCGACTATCGAGCCTGCCCCAACCCTGTCAATCGACCTCGGTCAAAGGACTGGCCACTTCCGCCCCGCCCCCGCTTTACTCCCCCCGCCGCCCGCCCGACGTGAGCGCACCCATCCTCCAACTCGACGCCATCACCAAGTCCTTCGGCGCCGTCCGCGCCCTCCAGGGCGTCTCCTTCGATCTCCTGCCCGGCGAAGTCCATGCCCTCCTCGGCGAAAATGGCGCGGGCAAGTCCACCCTCATCAAAATCGTCACCGGTGCCCACGCCCCGGACCAGGGCTCCCTCACCGTCCTGGGCCACGCCGTCCGCCACCTCTCCCCCGCCGCCGCCCACCGCCTCGGCATCGCCTGCATCTATCAGCAACCCGCCCTCTTCGCCGACCTCACCGTCGCCGAAAACATCGCCCTCCGCCTCGAACCCGTCCGCCCCTTCCACCGCGTCCGCTGGTCCGCTCACCGTCACCGCGCCCGGGCCCTCCTCGACCGCATCGGGGCCCACATCCCCCCGGAGGCCGAGGTCCGCACCCTCTCCATGCCCGAACAGCAGCTCGTCGAGATGGCCTGCGTCGTCGGCTCCAATGCCCGTATCGTCATCATGGACGAACCCAGCGCCTGCCTCACCCGCCGTGAACAGGACCGCCTCTTCGCCATCGTCCGCCAACTCCGCTCCGACGGCGTCGGCATCGTCTATATCTCCCATCGCCTCGAGGAAATCTTCGCCCTCGCCAACCGCGTCACCGTCCTCCGCGATGGCCGCTCGGTCGGCACCCGCCCCATCCCGCGACCCGACCTCCCCGCCCCCGCCCCCGAAACCCCGCCCGTATCCGAATCCGAACTGATCGGCCTCATGGTCGGACGCGAATGGTCCCACCTCTTCCCCCCGCCGGAAGGCGTCCCCGGTGACGTCGTGCTCAGCCTCCGCAAGGTCTCCTGCCCCGCCGCCGGCCTCCACGACATCGACCTCGATCTCCGCGCCGGCGAAATCCTCGGCCTCGCCGGCCTCATCGGCGCCGGCCGCACCGAACTCGCCCGCACCCTCTTCGGCCTCACCCCGGTCGGGTCCGGTCGGATCCTCCTCCAGGGTCAGCCCGTCCGCCTTCGTTCCCCCATCGATGCCGTGGCCCACGGCATCGCCTGCGTCCCCGAAGACCGCCGCCGCCACGGAGTCATCCTCGACCTCCCCGTCGCCCACAACCTCACCCTCGCCATCCATCCCCGCATCTTCCCCGGCACCTGGATCCGTCGCACCGCCGAACGTCACCTCGCCCTCGAGTCCATCCGCCATCTCGCCATCCGCACCTCCGGTCCCGATGCCCCGGTCGCCACCCTCAGCGGCGGCAACCAGCAGAAGGTCGCCCTCGGACGCTGGCTCGCCACCCGCCCGAAAATCCTCATCCTCGACGAACCCACCCAGGGCGTGGACGTCGGAGCCAAGTCCGAAATCCACCGCCTCATCCGCCAGCTCGCCCGTGACGGTCTCGCCGTCCTCATGATCTCCAGCGATCTCCCCGAAATCCTCGGCATGAGCGACCGCATCGCCGTCATGCGCGCCGGCCGCCTCGTCGCCAACCTCCCCGCGCAATCCTCCGCCCACGACGTCATGGCGGCCGCGCTCGGCCAGACCGGAGGCAACCCGTGATCCAGCGTCACTTCCGCGAACTCTCCGTCGCCGCCGCGCTCCTCGCCCTCCTGAGCGCCCTCGCCATCTGGGCCCCGAACTTCTTCGAACCCCAGCCCCTCCTCTCCCGCCTCGCCGCCGCCGCCCCACGCCTCCTCATCGCCTGCGGGGTCGCCCTCGTCCTCATCACCCGCCAGATCGACATCTCCGTCGGCTCCCTCTTCGCCGTCTGCGGCACCGTCGCCGCCCTCGCCGCCGCCGCCGGCTCGCCCCTCCCCTTCGCTATCCTCGCCGCCCTCGCCGTCGGTGCCCTCGGCGGCGCTCTCAACGGCCTCCTCGTCGCCGCCCTCGGCCTTCCCTCGATCGTGGTCACCCTCGCCATGATGGTCACCCTCCGCGAAGCCCTTCGCCTCGGCCGCCAGGGCGTCTTCATCAATCTCCCCGACGGCGCCCAGTGGTTCGGCCTCCCCATGGTCCACGGCCAGATCCTCATCGGCACCCTCGCCCTCGCCGTCCTCGTCGCCCTCGCCCTCGCCCTCCGTCACCTCGCCGCCGGGCGCCACCTCTATGCCGTCGGCTCCGATGCCGAAGCCGCCCGCCTCGCAGGGCTCCGCCCGCGCCTCGTCACCTTCACCACCTTCGTCCTCCTCGGCACCCTCACCGGCCTCGCCGCCGTCCTCCACGCCGTCCAGTCCCCCCAGGTCGATCCCGCCGCCGGACGCGGACTCGAACTCGAAGCCATCGCCGCCGCCGTCGTCGGCGGCGTCGCCGTCACCGGCGGACGCGGGAACCTCTGGGGCGTCCTCGCCGGCCTCCTCCTCCTCACCTGCGTCACCCCCGCCCTCACCTACCTCGGGGTCAAACCCCACTGGGACCGCGCCAGCCAGGGCGCCATCATTCTCCTCGCCGTCGCCGCCGACGGACTCCGCCAACGCCGTTCCCGCCCCTGACCATGGCCCCCCGCATCCGCCTCCCCGGCCTCCGCCTCCTGGGCTCCCATGAAGCCATCCTGCTCGGCGTGCTCCTCCTCGAAGTGCTCTTCTTCTCCTCCTTCGGCCGCAACTTCGCCACCCCCGACAACACCGCCAACATCGTCCGCCATTCGGTCGAAATCGGACTCCTCGCCCTCGTGGTCATGCCCATCATCCTCACCGGCGGCATCGACCTCTCCCTCGGCTCCCTCCTCGGCCTCTCCGCCGTCATCTTCGGCAAACTCTGGCGCGATGCCGGGCTCGACTGGCCCGTCGCCGCCGTCTGCACCATCGGCTTCGGCGCCCTCGCCGGCGCCTTCAATGCCACCCTCATCACCGCCCTCCGACTCCCGCCCCTCATCGTCACCCTCGGCACCTTCTCCCTCTTCCGCGGTCTCGCCGAAGCCCTCACCCGCGGCACCGACGCCTTCACCAACTTCCCGGAATCGTTTCTCTTCCTCGGCACCGGCCGCATCGCCGGCGTTCCCGTCCAGGCCTGGATCTTCCTCGCCGTCGCCGTCGCCATCACCCTCCTCGTCCACCAGACCACCCTCGGCCGGTCCTTCCGCGCCATCGGCTTCGCCCCCGAAGGCGCCCGCTGCGCCGGCCTCCCCGTCCGACGTCACCTCGTCCTCGCCTATACCCTCGCCGGCGCGGTCGCCGCCCTCGCCGCCATCACCTACACCGCCCGCCTCGGCACCGCCAAGGCCGACGCCGGCACCGGCTACGAACTCGCCGCCATCACCGCCGTCGTCCTCGGCGGCACCAGCATCTTCGGCGGAACCGGCTCCGTCCCCGGCACCCTCCTCGGCGTCGCCGCCATCGCCGTCCTCGGCAACGGCCTCTCCCGCCTCCCCGCCACCATGAGCCATGCCAGCGAACTCGCCGGCCTCTGCACCGGACTCCTCCTCCTCCTCGCCCTCGGCCTCCCGGCCCTCCGTCGCATCCCGGCCTTGCGCCGGCGCCCGCCCTCCGCCCAAGCTCCCTCCAGTTCCCCGTCATGAGCTCCCGACTCCTGCCCTTCCTTCTCACCCTCCCGTTCCTCGCCTGGCTGACCGCCGGCTGCGGCCCCTCCGACACCCCGGCCACCTCCTCCGGACAACCCCGCCTCACCGTCGCCCTCATGCCCAAATCCAAGGGCAATGCCTACTTCGTCTCCTGCCGCCAGGGCGCCGAACGCGCCGCCCGCGAACTCGGGGTCGAACTCATCTTCGATGGCCCCGTCAATCCCGACCCCGCCAAACAAAACGAAATCATCGAAAACTGGATCACGCTCGGCGTCGATGTCATCGCCGCCGCCTGCGAAAACCGCGACGGCATCTCCACCGCCCTCCGCAAAGCCCGCGCCCGCGGCATCCACGTCGTCACCTACGACTCCGACGCCCAGCCCGACGCCCGCTCCTTCTTCGTCAACCAGGCCACCCCCGAAGGCATCGCCCACACCCTCATGGACGAAGCCGCCCGCCTGATCGGTCCTTCCGGCGAATTCGCCATCATCACCGCCTCCCTCACCGCCGCCAACATGAACGAGTGGCAGAAACACATCGAGGCCCGCCGCGCCGACCGCTATCCCGATCTCAAAATGGTCGCCCTCCGTCCCTGCGACGACCTCAAGGACAAGGCCCAGGCCGAGGCCACCACCCTCCTCTCCGCCTACCCCAACCTCAACCTCATCATGGCCATCTGCTCCCCCGCCGTCCCCGGCGCCGCCGAGGCCGTCAAACAGGCCGGCAAGGCCGGACGCGTCAAGGTCATCGGCCTCGGCCTCCCCAGCGAAAACCGCCGCTACGTCAAGGAAGGCGTCACCGACGCCGTCATCCTCTGGAAAACCCAGGACCTCGGCTACCTCACCGTCCATGCCGCCGTCGCCCTCGCCCGCGGCACCCTCCAGCCCGGCGCCTCCTCCTTCCAGGCCGGCAACCTCGGAGAATTCACCGTCGCCGGCGACCAGATCCTCCTCGGCACCCCCTTCATCTTCCACCGCGATAACATCGATCAATTCGATTTCTGATCCGCCTCTTCCGCCCGATCCCCCCCCCGTTTCACCTTTCCCACCCCCGCATCCCGGCCGGATAATCCGCGCCGTGGAGAAGCTGCTCGACTCGATCGTCTGCCTGTCCGAACCCGGCTCCGGTGAGGCCCTCGGCGCCCACCAGAAGGCCCTCCAGATCAATCTCGACCCCACCAAGTACGGCGCCTTCGCGGAAATCGGCGCCGGCCAGGAGGTCGCCCGCTGGTTCTTCCGCGTCGGCGGCGCCTCCGGCACCATCGCCAAAAGCATCTCCGCCTACGACATGACGGTCAGCGATGCCATCTACGGCCCCACCGACCGCTACGTCTCCCGCTCCCGCCTCCAGCAGATGCTCGACCACGAGTACGCCCTCCTCGTGGAACGGCTCCGCCACAAACGCGGCGATTCCACCCGCTTCTTCGTCTTCGCCGACACCGTCGCCGCCCAAAGCTACCGGCACCGCGACGAATGCCACGGCTGGCTCGGTGTCCGCTTCCAGCATGCCCCCGGCAGCGACCCCTCCGACGTCATCGTCCACATCCGCCTCCTCGACCGCGAAAACCTTCCCCAGCAGGAAGCCCTCGGCAGCATCGGCGTCAACCTCATCTACGCCGCCCTCAACCTCCATCACGACCTCGAATCCTTCCTCCGCTCCCTCGCCGACGATCTCGGCCACCAGCGGGTCGAAGTGGACATGGCCAAGTTCGCCGGCCCGGCCTTCCCCGGCTTCGACAACCGCCTCGTCAGCCTCAAGCTCGTCCAGCTCGGCCTCACCCACGCCGCCATGTTCACCGCCGCCGGCGACGTCGTGCAGGCCTCCGAAGTCCTCTACAAAAAGAACATCCTCGTCGAACGCGGCTCCTTCCGCCCCCCCACCCTCGCCACCCTCGACATGCTGCGCTGCGCCCAGGCCCAGTTCGTCCAGGAACCCGGCGTCGATGGCACCGACCTCCTCGTCCTCATGGAGATGACCCTCCACAACCTCATCGACGACGGCACCATCCATCCCCGCGACTTCCTCGACCGCGTCGATCTCCTCGGCACCCTCGGCAAAACCGTCCTCATCTCCAACTACGGCGAATTTCATCGCCTCGCCTCCTATCTCTTCCGCTACACCAAACGCCGCATCGGCATCGTCATGGGCCTCCCCAGCCTCCGCGAAATCTTCGACGAGAAATACTACCAGGACCTCGAAGGCGGCATCCTCGAATCCTTCGGCCGCCTCTTCAAAAACGAACTCAAACTCTACGTCTATCCCTTCCAGGACCCCGCCACCCGCTCCGTCATCACCGCCGGCAATCTCCGCGTCGAACCCCACCTCCGCCATCTCTACGCCTATCTCCTCGAAAACCATTTCATCCAGAGCCTCCGCGAATTCCGTCCCGAATGCCTCCCCGTCTTCTCCCGCGACGTCCTCGCCCGCCTCCGCGCCAACCACCCCGGCTGGGAGGATCTCCTCCCCCCCCAGGTCGCCGAACTCATCAAGGAACGCCGCCTTCTTGGCTACGCTCCCTGATCCCAGGACCCTCCTCCCATCCCCCTCGTACCCGTCCCCAGCCCCAAGGGCGGGACTCGTCCTCTCGAACCCAACACCGACACACCTCAGCCGCCCCAGACGCCCTTGAGCCCCAACCCCGTTCAACCACGCATGGAGACCCAGGACCGGTTGGACACCCTGCGCCAGGCCGATCCCGCCGGCCGGGTCAACTCCCTGAAGGCACCCGGAGCATGGAACGAGGATTGAACGTCACACGCCATGGACGCTGTTGACATCATCGTGTTACCCAACCTCCCGATGCTTGCGCTCATCATGGCCGCGCTTCAGCTTCTCCTCGCGGCGTTGTGTCGTGAATGGGTCAAGGCGGACCTCCCGCGGAGGCTTTCCTGACGACAACAAACCCTGCAAAACCAATACATTCCAATGAGCACATTCACCACCAGGGACGGCACTGAAATCTACTACAAGGACTGGGGTTCAGGTCAGCCGGTCGTATTCAGTCACGGCTGGCCCCTGAGTTCCGACAGTTGGGATTCGCAGATGTACTTCCTCGCATCGAGTGGCTATCGGTGCATCGCCCATGATCGCCGCGGGCACGGCAGGTCGGGCCAGCCCTGGGAAGGCAACGACATGGACACCTACGCTGACGACCTGGCCGAACTGGTGGAACGACTGGGCTTGCAGGAGGCGGTGCACGTCGGCTTCTCAACCGGAGGCGGCGAAGTCGCCCGCTACATCGGCCGTCACGGCACCAAGCGCGTGGCAAAAGCCGTGCTCGTGAGCGCCGTGACACCGATCATGGTCAGGACGGAGTCCAACCCTGACGGGGTTCCCATGGAGGTCTTCGACGGCTTGCGCAGCGCCCATCTCAAGGATCGCTCCCAATTCTTCAAGGATGTTCCCAGCGGTCCGTTCTTCGGATTCAACCGCGACGGGGCCAAGGTCTCCCAAGGCATGATCGACAGTTGGTGGATGCAGGGCATGATGGGGGGCTTCAAGAACACCTACGACTGTATCAAGGCGTTCTCGGAGACGGATCTCACCGGGGACTTGAGGAAGTTTGACGTGCCGACGCTGATCATCCATGGCACAGACGACCAGATCGTCCCCATTGAGACGACCGGCCGCGCGGCCGCGAAACTGATTTCCAACGCCAGGTTCATCGAGTATTCCGGCGCTCCTCACGGCATCACGGATACCCACAAGGATCAGCTCAACCGGGACCTCCTGGAATTTCTCAGGGCCTGACAGCACTCGATCACACCAGTTCTACGAAACGCCTGCCAATCAGCGCAGGTACCGGCAAGAAGCTCCGAATCCCTACGGTGCCTCCCGGAGTTGTGGGTGGGGAGGCCGTGAATCGGAGGGACAAGCTCCGCCAGTCCTCAACCCAACGCTCCACACCGTTGCGGGCCGGTGGATCTTCGGGACCCTGCCGGACACCCGACGACGCAAGCCGCTTACCAGGAGAGTATTGGAGCTCAACCAAGCCCCATTCATACCAGACAGCGTTTGCCCTCAAGATCTCCCCCGCATAGGCCTCCTCGATCAGGCCCATCACCGGACGGATTCGGCGCTTGGGCCCTTCCATGCACCTTCAACAAATTCGAGATCGGAAGTGAGCCGCAAGGAAAGCCGTCCATACGGATGCGTTGTTTCCATCTCCAGGCCAAGCTGCCCATCCTCCAGACACTTGACGCTGATCGGGCCCACATCTCCCGGCTTCTTCTCGATACCGACAGGCATCGGACCTACGACATCCCAAATATCAACCACCCGGGTGCGTTCCAGAGTGCCGGTCAACGCATCGTTCTCGATCCGCGTCATCCACTCGCGAAACACGTGGACGACGTCCCGTGTCAGAGGAACGCGCATGCTGCTGTGGCAGGCGAGCAAAATCCCGGAGTCGTCCACCATGAACCCAACCAATTGGTCGTCGTGGAGCACGATGTCCGTACCTGACGGTCCGCACCAAATCCGTCCTCCTTCAGTGGAGACCAACATGAACTGCCGTTCCCGACCGTCCTTGCACCTCTCGAAAATCTTGTTGGCGTGTCTCACGTTCCCCTTGATCGCACCTTTTTCCGACTTCACCGCCAAGACAGCAGGTGGCCCCCAGGTTGATGCTCTGCGCCCTCTTGGTTTACCCGCATCCACGCCAAGAACGACTGCCTCCACTCCGTCGATCGAAACCTTCCATAAACGCCATTCCTTGTCGAAGGTGACGCTCAACGGTACTTTTGTCACCGGCTCCAGCGCCACGGAGACATCCGTCTCATTCGCCTTGATCGATGTTATCGATGCCAGCGCCGGGAAGAATGGACGGGCATCGAGTCCCACCAAGACTTCCCTTCCAAATAGCAACGATAAATCCACACCGACATCGTCATGGCTATCGTCGGGCAGCAGCGACTTGACGGAAGCCGCGAATCGGTCGGCAATCGTATCGAGGTCGGAACCTGTCGACACAGCATCACCGCTGAATCGTACACCGAGTGCCCGGCCGAGAGTACGGAAGCCGACGATACGCTCTCCGATGACGTAATAGGCATGGTAATCAGGACCTATCCACACTGCTCCGGTTCTCGGATTCCAGATCCGCCGGACTTGAACGGCAGGACGACCGGAACCTTCCAGCGCCAGGGACGCACTTTGAGATACCAGATCCTCCCAAGGCCGCTCCGCGCCGACGGATGGCACACGAATTTGCATTGCATCCGTCCAGGGCGTCATCACGGGCCGGGTGTCGCTGTATCCGCTGGAACACCAACTCACAATGCCCAGGCACGCGCTCCAGTAAAGGCAGGTCAATCTTGACGTCTTCACGATTTCAATCTGTGTTTTTGCCAATCATCCAACCGGAGTGCCCCTGCGACAGTGGCAACCCTTCCGTCTGTGGCTCCACCCCATCGTTGAGAAAGAGCCGGAAGTTGAAACCACCGCATGCTGGCACGATGCATGGCGTACGCCGCCCTAAAACCATTGTCAAGAACTGCCTGCCTTACCCTTGCGTGCACGGTGCATCCCCAAGTTGTCGGTACCGAGCCAGCGAACCGGAGGGACGAGCTCCGCGAGTCCACAACCCGGCGCTCCACACCGTTGCGGCCTCGTGGAACTCGCCCCTCCGAGGCGACGCTGCGCGAAGTTCGCACCTCTCCCCCAAGCTCGATTCGAGACGGAACACCGAACCCGGCTGCCATCGGAACTGGAGCCCATCGGACGTGCGGGTGACGCTGGGTCGGGGCGCAACATCACCTTGCTCGTCGATCACTGCCTTGAGGGCCGGCGACGGGCCACTGGTTTGGATCTCCCGGCCATCGTACGCCCGCAAGAGATCCCAGCAGTCCAGGCCGCGAGCGCCACAAGCCTGGTGGAAGCGGACCAACTCATCGCGGGTGGAGGTTGGGAGCGACAACCAGACCGCGCCTGCCGTTTCGACCTGCTCCCGCAACCGCGCCGCCTCGACTTCCGCCTCCTTCCGGGTGGCAAAGAACGTCCACACCCCAAGGAAACGACTGCAGCTACAAGTCGTTGATGGTAAGGTGGATCTGACTGACCAGGAAGACCTTGAGGATGGTGCGCGCTTAAGGATTCGAACCTTAGACCCCTTCCGTGTGAAGGAAGTGCTCTACCACTGAGCTAAGCGCGCAGAACCCCTCGTTAGGCACCTGCATCCCATTTGGTGCCAGCGCCTTTGGAGCGACCGGGCGCCTAAACTCGCCGTCCAGCGGCCGGGCTGCAAGCGCAAAGTCGCCCCTTGGTTTCAAGGTTTCAATCCGTGCATCCCGGAGTTGTGGGTGCGGGGGCCGCGAATCGGAGGGACGAGCTCCGCGAGTCCTCAACCCAACGCTCCACACTGTTGAGGCTTCATGGAACTCGGCACTCCGAAGCGACGCTTCGCGACGTTCGCACCTCTCCCCACGACTCCGGGATGCACCGCGTTTCAAGCCCGGTTGGGTACACGCTTCAGCGTGAGCCTCCCAAACCACCCGAACACACTAAAGCGTGCACACCAAACGAAGTGCCGCCAACCCTGTGCCCCCGAGTCCCCGGTTTCACGCCTTAATGGCTTTCGCTGTCGATAGCCCGGACTATGCTGACCCCATGGAATCGCCCGCCACCCCGGATGAGCTTGTTCCCTCGGCCAGTTTTGCCCTGCGTCACGAAGCCGAACGCGCCCAGCAGGTCCTCGCCGCCTGCGGCATCCCGAGTGAAATCCGCGGGGATGATGCCGCCGGGTGGGCTCCACACATCGGCCTGGCCACAGGAGGCATCGGCCTGTGGGTGCAACGAGGCCGATTGGAGGAAGCCCGGCGCGTTCTGGCCACGGCAGCTGAGTAAGTCCAGGAACCGGATCTCCGGGCTGTCCTGCATAAAGCCCTCCGAACCACCGGTCGCTGTGCGCTAGGGTTGGCCGCGCTGCGCAAGCAGGTAGGCCAGCAGATGATGGAAATCCTCCTCGGACAACGCCTCGGCATAATTCGACGGCATCAAAGACACTCCGGACTCCCGCCGTTCCGTGACCTCCGCCTTCGGCATCGTGAACTCCAGGCCCGCCGAATTGGCCAGCACCAGCAGCGCTCCCTCCTCCCGTCGGAACAATCCCGTCACCACGTCCCCGTCCCGCAAGGTCAGCGACGTCGTCCAGAAGGCGTGATCGACGTTCCGGTTCGGCGCCAGGATGTCCTCGATCAATCGTTCCACTCCGCGCGTTCCAATCCCGGACAATTGCGGTCCGACGAGGCCGCCCTGCCCCTCGAGCTGGTGGCACGCCGCACAGGCCATGCCGTACACATCCCGACCCCGCGACAGATCCGTCCGGGCACGCAGGAATTCCGCCCGCCGCGCCTCAAGAAGGCGATCCACTTCGGCATCCTCGTCCGGGAGTTCCGACAACAACCGGTCCATGGTCCGTTGCACGTCGCCGCTGGCGACCCGGCGCAACCGGTCCCGCAGGCGGTTGTCCTGGAGCAGACCGGCGGGGGCCAGGCCATCCTCCATCCAGGCCACCAACCGGGCTGTCGCGGAGGCCTCGACCGCAGCCACTCCCGCAATCGCCAACTGAAATCGGCGCGGCGCATCCTTCCAAACCGAAAGTACAAACGCCTCCCGTGCGGCCCCATCCCCGCTCAAAACCGCATCAGCCAATCCTGCCCGCCAGTCGTAAGGCTGGGTGCCGTCGGCCATCAGATCGAGTGCCGCCCGTTCCAGCGGGCCGGAGAGGAAACGCCGCGCCGCCGCCGCCCGCGCCGCAGGGTCGGAATTGCGATCCCGCATGAGCGCCCCAATGGGACCATCAAGCGCCCCGGCCTCGACCACGTTGGCCAGCTCGGCGGCAGCCACCTGCCGGGATACCACCTGAGCCGGCGCCACCTCCGGCCACGGCACCGTCGCTGGCTCCAACCGTCCCCACGCCAGCCAGGCAAACGCGCCTCCGTTGTCGCCATCCACCACTTCGAGGACCACCGGCTTCCCGGCGTGCGCTGTCAGGTTCCACTCGATCCGGCGCGCCGTGTCGTTCCGTGGCGGGGCGGCCTCGGCCAGAATCTCCCCGCTCCCCGCGGCCACAAGTCGCACCCGGTTCCGTCCCCGCGCCGGTTCACCGGGCGGACCGTCATGCCCGGCGAGGTAAAATGACAGACGCGCGGGCGCCGCGAACGGCCGGGAACGCAGCACCCCGGTCAGCGCCTCGCCCCGCGGGTGGCTGGAAAGCAACCGTGCGGTCTGCCCGTCGTCGCAGGGACGCTCCTGAAAATCCCACGGGTTCGCCGACGGCAGGGCGCCCTCGACCGGGACGTTCACCCAACCGCCCGAGCCACGCACCGAATCCAGCAACTGCCCCGCGAGTTCCTCTCCCCATGCCCGCATGGTCGGCCCCAGTGGACCCCCGCGCTGCGCCAACCCCTGTTGCACCGAGCGGAACAACCCCAGCCGGTAATCCACATCGTCCCCCATCCGCCGCCGCACCAGGGTGACCAACGCTTCCCCGTCCTCCGCCCCCGCATGCCGTGCCGCATGGGTCAGCGCCGTCCGCACCCAGGCCGCGTCGCCACCCGCAAAATCGCCACGGCGGATCAGGAACCGGGCCGCCAGTTCGGACGGGACCGCCACGCTGACATCCAGCAACGCCGCCCGATCCGCCTCCGACCATTCGGCATCCAGGACGCGCGTCATCACCTCGTCCCGGGCTAGCAATTCGCGAAGCGTCCGCCGCACTGTGTACAACAGGTGCGGATCGTCCGTTCCCACCCGGTGCCGAAGATCCAGAATGGGACGCACCAGCCGGAACCGCGGACGCCAGCCCAGGGCTTCCGCCGCCACGCGCTGCACCACCGGACTCGGATCCCCCAGCGCGGCAATCGTCAGGTCCACCACCGCCCGCGTCACCGGATGCGCCAGCGGTGGGTTCGGAGGCGTCGCCGCCATCCATCGCGCGCGCTCCGACACGATCCGGAAGGCGTGGATCCGGACAGCCTCCTCCGCGTGCCGGCCCGCCTGGATCAGCGCCTCGTTGTCGAGTCCGCCCAACCGGTGCAACAGCCACAGCACATGGCTAAGCTGATGCCCATCCGCCGGATTCCGCCGCGCCGCCTCCAACCGGGCCAGCGCCCGATGCCCGAACCGGTCCTCCACTTCGTGCATCGCCAGCAACCGCCGGGTCAGGCTGGACGACGCCATCTCCCGGAGGAGGCCCTCGATCGAATCCTCCAACGCCGGAGACCGCAATGGCACTCCGGTCGGCACCACCCGCCAGATCCTGCCCCGCTCGCGGTCCCGTCCCGGATGATCCAGCGGCACCTCGTAGTGCCCGATGATCCGGTTGTAGAAATCGGCGATGTACATCGCCCCGTCCGGTCCAAACGTGGTGTCCACCGGCCGGAACCAGGGGTCGCGGCTGATTACGAAATCCGGCTCCGGCCGCGCCACCCGCGCGGAACCCCGCGGCACCGCCTTGTCCCGGTACACCCGGCTGGTCATGACGTCCCCGATGAACAGACTGTCCCGGTACGCCTCGGGCCAGAGCCCTTCCGCGGAGTACGACACCCCGTCGATGGCCGTCGATCCACGGATCCGCTCCATCATGCTGGGGGCGAAGCCAAGACCGTCATGGGGCTTGCCGAAGCTCGGGTAATAGGCGCCCGGGAGCAGCATGTAGATGGGCTCACTGTGGCAATCGCTCGAGTAAAGATTCCCTTCCGGATCCCACGCCATGCCGAAGGGATTCACCTGGCCCCACGAGAAGCCCTCGATCCGCGACCCGTCCAGCCGGACTCGATAGGTGTTGCCGGACTGCATCCGGATCGTGTGCCCGTCGCGCCCCGCGACGCGCGAGTCGTTGTTGAATCCGTGGGTCGCATACATCCACCCATCGAATCCCCGTCGAAAGCTCGCCTGGTTCCCGTGCGTGTCCCGGGTGTAATCGAACGGTCCGTACAACCGCTCACGCCGGTCCGCCTTCCCATCCCCGTCCACATCTTCGAACAGCCATACGTGCGGAATCGACCACACCACCGCCTTCCACGTCATCCGCCCATCCGCCCCCGCCGACCGGTACGGATACACCCCGATCGGGATGTTCAAACCCGACGCAAACTCGGTGACCTTCCGCGCCCGCCCGTCCGGCCCGAAATCCTCGAAGATCGTCACCCGGTCCCGGCCCGGCCGGTCCGGCGGCGCGGGCCGCGGATATTCCCGGCTGGACGTCACCCAAAGCCGGCCCGCCGCATCGAACGCGAGGTTCATCGGCTTGTGGATGTCCGGCTCCGCCCCCACCAACTGCACCGCGAATCCCTCCGGCACCTCGAACTGGCGCAACTGTTCCTCGGGCGTCAGCGGATCGCTGGACCGCACATTCGCTGCAAACGGGTCCTCCGCCGCCAGCGCGGCGGCCACCAGCCCGGATGCCAGCCCGATCAGGGTTCCACAGGTCCAGCGACGGGACTTCCTCCGGATGAGTTCGGTTTCACAGTTCGACATGGTGCGTGGCGCCAGACCCTACCCGTCGCCCCGCCCATGAAAAGCCTGCGCACGCCGCCAGCCGGCCAGCACTCCAAACGCGGCAAGCCCGGCCCCCAGGGTGCCTAGGCCCTCAGGAACCGGCGACGTCCCGACAGAAGCCCCGTCGAACACCCCCGCCACCGGGTACTCTCCCACTCCATGGCAACCGAACGTCAGCGTGTAGATGCCGGTGACCTCCGCGTCGTAGGTCCAGCCGTCCCACCCCTTGCCCTGCCAGTACCTGTCAATCTCGTCGAACTGCTCCCAGTACACCCCGCCCCATTCGGCCACCGCCTCCCACAGGACGGTGCGGGTGCCGTCCGGCGCATCCATCCAAACGTACGCACCCGCCTCCGGCGGATACCACGGCTGGAGGCAGAAACCCGCCATGCCGCGAACCCTGCTCCCTCCAGACAGCTCGAACGTCTGCGATAGCGTCGCCTCCACGCCGTCCGTGCCCGGGTGTAGCACCGCCATCGCCCTGCCCTCGTACCCGCCGTACCGATACAAAACGGGGGCCATGCTCATGTGCGTGTAGAACGTTGGTTGGGCGACATAGGCCCAGCCCGTCCCGGGATCCACGTCCCAACCCGAAAAATCCCCGCTCTCAAAACCGAAGTTGATGATGCCAGCCGCGACTCCGACGGAAGCCATCATGCCTCCCAACACCCCTCCCCGAACCCCATTCTCGATGATCGATTTCATGCTCGTCCTCGCGTTCAGTCGATTGCCGATGGTCCCACCCCACCCCAATCCCACCCCCTCCAGCCCGTTCTCAGGATCGCGAGCCTGGCGCCGCCGTCCTTCGCTCGGGAACGATACTGTGGCGAAATGGAGATGGTGCCCTCCTGTCGCCCGCCCGCCGATACCTCTCGCCACGGAGTCCGGAGTCAATAGTAGGCCTGACAATATGCTGTTGACTTACCGGGCTTACTAAGGAGGCCCATGGATTGTTGACGCAGATGGCGCCCGCCTGCCGATACCTCCGGCCCAATTCAATTAATTATTAGACCTGACTTAATTCCGTTGACGTCCCAAGCTTAGTAAGACCGGCACTATCTTGTTGACGCTGCGCCCACCGTGGAAGGTGGAGTCTGGGACGGGTAGGCGGGACGTGCGGAGAGCGCGTCAATCTTAAACAGCCTGTTTCAATATATTGGGCTCTTCAACGTCCCAACGCCGATTCGCCCTCTCTCTCGCTGATCTCTGATGGCCTTTTCCTCCGAACCCCCTCGGATCCTGCCAAGCTTCCCCATACCTGCGGCCCTTCGAACCCCCCGGGTCACCCGGAAAGTCCCAACAATATTGGGCCGAGCATGCTCGCTTGGGATTCTGGCGAAATCGCGCACCCCGAAATCACGCTCGCGACCGCCGCCACTGCCCCTCTACCCTCCCCGCCAGCATCATGCTCGTCGTCCATGTCCATGTGCAGGTGAAACCCGACGCCGTGGCCGCCTTCCTCGCCGCCACCCTCGACAACGCCCAGCACAGCCTCCAGGAACCTGGCATCGCCCGCTTCGATGTCGTCCAGAACCAGGACGATCCGACCCGCTTCGTCCTCGTCGAGGCCTACCGGACTGCGGACGCCCCGGCCGCCCACAAGGCCACCGCCCATTACCTCCGCTGGCGCGACACGGTCGAATCGCTCATGGCCGAACCCCGCCGCAGCACCCGCTACCATTCCTTGTTCCCCCATGACGACGGCTGGTGATCCTTCCCCGATCCCGGGCCTGGCTCCCTTCGACTTCGCTTCCCCCACCCGCATCGTCTTTGGTCCAGGCACGGTCCGCCATGTCGGCGGGATCGCCCGCCAGTTCGGCAAACGCGCCCTTGTCGTCACCGGTTCCCAACCGGCCCGCGCCCGGCCCGTCCTCGAATCCCTGGCCGCCGAGGGTATCACCTCCGACACCTTCGCCGTCCCCGGCGAACCCACCACCCTTCATGTCGCCTCCGGCGTAGCACGGGCCCGACTCCGCGGCTTCGACGTCATCGTCGGTTTCGGCGGCGGCAGCGCCCTCGATGCCGCCAAGGCCATCGCCGGTCTCCTTACCAATGAGCGCGACCTCTACGACTATCTGGAAGTGGTCGGACGCGCCCAACCCCTCGCCCGCCCGTCCGCTCCCTGGATCGCCATTCCCACCACTGCCGGGGCCGGCGCCGAAGTCACCCGCAATGCCGTCCTTACCGCCCGCGAACACCGCGTCAAAGCCAGCCTCCGCAGCCCCTTCCTCCTCGCGCATGCCGCACTCGTCGATCCGGAACTCACCCTCCCCCTCCCCCCGGCCATCACCGCCCAAACCGGCCTCGACGCCCTCACCCAACTGATCGAGCCGTTCGTCTCCCTCCGCGCCAACCCCTTCACCGATGCCCTTTGCCAGGACGGACTCCCCCGCGTGGCCGCCTCGCTGCTCCGCGCCTGTCAGGACGGCGGTGATCTCCCGGCGCGCTCCAACATGGCCCTCGCCGCGCTCTTTGGAGGCTTCGCCCTCGCCAACGCCGGACTCGGAGTTGTCCATGGCCTCGCCGCTCCCATCGGCGGCGCCCACCCCGCCCCCCACGGCGCCGTCTGCGCCGCCCTTCTCCCCCATGCCATGGCGGTCAACCTCGCCGCCCTCCGCCAACGCCATCCCAACTCACCCGCCCTCGACCGCTACGACACCGTCGCCCGCACCCTGCTCCAGGACCCGGGCGCCCGCGCGGATGACGCCGTCGCATGGGTCCTCCACCTCACCCGATCCCTGGCGATCCCCCCCCTCCGCCAATACGGAATCGAACCGGACCATTTCGGGACACTCGCCGATCAGGCCGCCCAGGCCAGCAGCATGAAGACCAATCCGGTGTCCCTCACCCGCGAGGAAGGGGTCGCCCTCCTGACGGCCGCCTGGTAGCCCGGGCGGATGGCGAATCGGGAATGTGTCCGGACAAAGGCGCGGCGGAGAAAGCAAGGAATCGAAGCGACGGCTTCGGCCCGGCCCGATGGGTTCGATCCTGCCCGGACCTCCCGCTCAATGCTGAACAAAACCGTCACCGCCCCATGAACCCGGTCCTCATCCGGCCTGCCGCCTTCGACGACTGCCCCGCCATCCTCGCGATCTACAATGACGCGGTCCTGCACACGACCGCCTCCTACGATTTCGAGCCGCGTTCCCTCGACCACCGCCAGGCGTGGTTCCTCGACCACCAACGGACCGGCTTCCCGATCTATGTGGCCGAGCACGACGGGACAGTCCTGGGATGGAGTTCCCTCAGCCGGTTCCACGACCGTGCCGGGTTCCGGTTCACCGCCGAGGTGTCGGTGTACATCGCGGCGCCCCATCGCGGCCGGGGCCTCGGTTCCCTCCTGCTCCCGCCGCTCATCGAGTCCGCCCGTGCCATCGGCCTCCATGTCCTCGTCGCCGCCATCGACGCCTCCAACGAGCCCAGCCTCCGGCTTCACCGCCGCTTCGGCTTCCAGCCCGCCGGCCAGCTCCGCGAAGTGGGTCACAAGTTCGGACGCTGGCTCGACGTGGCTTACCTCCAGCTCATCCTCCCCCTCCCGGACCCCTGAACCGCCTCCAACAAGCCCGCCCCTACTCCAGCGGCCGCGCTTCGATCAGAAAGAAGCGGTTCTCCTCCCGCCCCACCGGAACAATCCATTCCCCCTCCGGAAACGCCCCGCTCACCCGCCCAACCTCGGTCGCCAGCAACCCCGCGCCCTCGCCCACCAGCACCCCGTATTCCGCGTGGGGTGTGGCGGGCCAACTCAACCGCAAGGACTGCTCGTCGTAGGGTGCCACCACCACCCGGAACTCGCGCTCCTCCCGCGTCGGATCCGTCCCCAACGCCTGTTCCCGCGCGTTCGAAGAACCGTCCCGGTCCGGATCCTCCGCAGGCCCCGCGTCGAGATTCCCAAACCACCGCATTTCCCACGCATCGTCCAGCCCGTCCCCATCGGTGTCCGCGATCGGCACGCCCCGGATGATCAGCTCCACCTCAAGGATCTCCCCGGCGACCCCTTCCGCCTGATCCGAAAACGTCACCACCCAGTTCCCCGCTGACGGCTCATAAAAGTGCTGGGTGGACCAATAGGTCCAGTTCTGCGGACCGGCCTCCTCGTCATAGTTCAACCGCTGCATAACACTGCGTGTCCCGCTCGGCGACAGCAGCGTGATCCGCATATCCCCACGCCGGCCGTGCCGGGCGCGCACCCGCAACCCCACATGCTCGCAGATCAGCGTGTCGGTCACCACCAGGGTCCGCTCGACGCTCTCCAGCCTCAGTTGGGCCTCCACCGCCTCCCCGGCCTCCAACCGCGCCACCAGGGCACGCCCCTCGTTCTCCGAAACGAACGCCGCCGGGATCGGCGAGAATTCCGTTCCCCCGGGAATGATCAGCGCGTCGCCGTCCACGTTGTTGTAAATCACCGCGAATGCCGCGCCCGCCCGCGCCACATGGTCAATTTTCTCCCGGAAAAAGATCTCCCCCCGCTCGATCAGCGCCGCCCGCCCCCCCAGATCCTCTCCAATCGGACCCAGCGCCCGCCCCACATACGCCAGCGGCAACCGCTCCGTCGGTGCGTCCGGGTGCGGCCCCAATGCGTACTGCGCCGCCACCCGCCGCTCCGCGGCGCTCCCCTCCCGGATCCACACCGAGGGCCCGTCCCCAGGCACCGCCAGCACGCCGCTCACCCGTTCGGTGACCCGCATCACCGGAGGGCGCGGCTCCCACGTCAGGGCCAGCCGCACCGCCTCCGTGGCGTCGGGCACCCCGAACCCCTGGTTGTGGCTCACCCGGTACCCCGCGCCGTTGGTCCGCACCGAAGGGTCCGCCAAGTCCCAGTGCCGCGCCGAATGCAGCAGGATCTGCTGCACGTCCCGGTATCCCAACTCCGGCCGGGCCGACAAAATCAAGGCTGCCAGCCCCGCCACCTGCGGCGCCGACCCCGAGGTCCCGAAAAAGCCCGTGTCACCAAACGCATAGTTCGCCCGGTCATCCGCATAGGCGCGCGTGTTGTACCCCCGTGCCCCCACCCGATCCGTCGTGAACAGGTTGTCGGAAGGCCCCTCGTCGTCGTCGTCCCCGCTCAACGCCCCCACCAGCAGACACGCCCCCGGACTGCTGTAGCTCGTCACCCGTCCGTCCCGCCGCACCGCCGCCACCGCAATCGCCCGCGGATCGTTCGGGTACCCGTCATCATTCACGTCCATTCCCCAGGCCCGCCCGTTCCCCCCCGACCGCACCAGGATCACCCCCCGTCCCTCGCGCCCGCGATCCACCGCATTCCCGATCGCCGCCGCCTCGAGCGCGCTGGGCGCGTACAGCGCCGTGTCCGCATTGCCCCAACTGTGGTTCTGCACCGCCACCTCCTGGATCCGGTGCTCGAACATGTCCATCAACCGCTCGTCACTCGCAATGTCCCCGAACCGGTCGAAGATCGCCCAACTCGCCAGCCCCGCCGCCGGTGCCACCCCGGAAACCCCCACCCGGTTGTCCCCCGTCGCCCCGGCCAGTCCCGCCACACAGGTCCCATGCCCCCCGTACACCGCCGCCGTCGCCGAACCACGCGTGAAGTCGTAATGCAGCCCGGTCGCCAACGCCGCCGCCGCCGCCAGATCGGGATGATCCGTCTCGAACCCGTCGTCCGCGATCCCAATCACCACCCCCGTCCCACGCGTCGCCGTCCACGCCCCGCGCGGATTCAGATCCGGTCCCACCCGCGTCCCGTCCGCCTCCCGGTTCTCCAAATGCCATTGGCTGGTGAAATACGGATCGTTCAGTCTCGGCCCGAACGGCAGATGCTGCGCCAGCGACCGTCGCATCACCGGCACCGCCACCTCCACCCCGGACCTCCCCGCCAGTGCCGCAGCCGCTTCCGCCGCTGCCCGCACGTCCCGCGCCTGCAGGATCCACAGCCGCTCCCCCACCGTCCGATCCACCCGCAACCCCCACCGCACCACCTCCTCCCCCGGAAACGCCACCCCCTCCCCGACCCCCAGCACCACCCGGCTTCCCATCCGGCCCCGGCGCGTCCCCTCCCGCGTCGTCACCTCCTGCCAACCCAGGGCTTCCGGTGCGTGCCGCAACGCCACCGTCTGCGTCAGGTGCCAGCGCCGCTCCTCCGGATGCGCAAATCGATACTCCACGCTGGTCTCGATCGTCCGGACATACGCCGCCCCTTCCGGGATGATCCCGGCCACTCCCAGGATCCCCAGGACGAGCCCTGCAACACGCTTCATTCGGGGACGACGCTACCAGACACATCCCGGCTGGAAAGTCCTCGCCGCTTTACTTCCCAGGGTCCGTTCTTAGCATCCCTCCCATGGGCGGCGACCTTGATCACTCCGACTTCGTGGACCCCGATTTCCAGCCCGGACGGCGCCCCGCCGCGCCGGCGGTCTCGGCCATTGGCGCGCCCCACTCCCCACGCCCCCCCACCCGCGAGGAAATCGGGCACCAGGTCACCGCCACCCAGCAGGCCCTCGCCGAACTCAAACGGCGCCAGGAGGAACTCGAACGCGAACGCACCCAGCTCGAGGAGGCCCGCCGCCGCCGCATCGAGTTCGAACAGGGACGCGAGGAGATGATGACCCACCTGACCCGCGGCATCGGACTCCTCGAAGAGTCCGAACAAACCGTCCGTCGCGAAGCCGAACAACTCACCCGCTCCCTCACCGACCTCCGCACCGCCTTCGAAAAGGTCTCCGCCATTCGCGAGGATTCCTGGTCCGCCGAGCATTACAGCACCGAACTCGCCCGCGCCCTCGCCACCCTCGAAAACGCCCGCATGGAGTGGAATTCCGCCCAGCTCAAATGGCCCGTCCTCAGTGGCACCCCCGACGCCCCCGGCAGCCACTCCTCCCCGCTCGCCGCCGATGAACGCGCCCGGCTCGTCGATGGCAGGTCCCCCGCCGAACTCGCCCGCCTCGGCCTCGCCCTCACCTGGCCCGTCGCCGTCGCCATCCTCGCCGTCGGCATCCTCCTCGCCCTGGTCATGGGCCGGAGCTGATCCCCGCCCGCGGTTCGCTGTGCCATGGGACTCTTCCGCCGAAAACAGAACCCGCTGGACCAGCGCGCCCAGTCCCTCAATCGCCGCATCGCCGAACTCCAGGCCGAGATCGCCAAGCTCAATCGCAACCTCGCCCCCGAAAAGGACCCCAAGGGCTCCGCCAAGTCCTCTGCGCCCCCCCAACGCCCCGCCAACCCCTCCCACGATCCCGTCTTCGAGCGTATCCCGCCCCGCCCCCTCGAACCCCGCCCCGCCGACGCCCCCGGCCGCGAGGCTGTCGAACTCGGACTCCGCCGCCCCGTCTGGGGCCAGTGGTGGCGCCGCTTCAAAGGCCAGATCGTCGATCCCCCACCCTCCAACGAAAAACTCGTCAGCTACCTCGCCGCCGGCAGCATCCAGGGCCTCCGCCCCCTCCGCTACGAACGCCGCGTCGCCCGCAACCGCATCATCTTCGTCTGCGTCGTCCTCGGCCTCCTCCTCTGGGGTCTCCTCATCGTCTTCTGGCAGACGCGTTAGCATGCGCGCCTGCGTCATTTTCAACCCCGCCGCCGGCGGAAATCGCGCCCGCCCCTTCCGCCAGTTTCTCCACACCCTCCCAGCCCCCGCCGAACTCCGCCCCACCACCGGCCCCGGCTCCGCCAGACTCCTCGCCCGCCTCGCCCTCGACGCCGGCTTCACCACCCTCGTCGCCGCCGGCGGCGATGGCACCGTCTTCGAGGTCCTCAACGGCATCGCCGATGTCCCCGACGGCCTCGCCCGTGCCACCCTCGGCATCCTCCCCCTCGGCACCGCCAACATCCTCGCCCACGAACTCCGCCTCCCCCTCCACCCGGCCCGCGCCTGGAACCTCCTCCAGCAGGGCACCCCCCGCCCCGTCGATGTCGGCCTCGCCGAATTCCAGGACCCCGGCCTCCAGCCGGCCCGCGCCCATTTCCTGGCCGTCGCCGGCGCCGGTCTCGATGCCCGCGCCGTTCTCGAAGTCGATCCCCGCCTCAAACGGCGCCTCGGCAAACTCGCCTACGTCGCCGCCGCCTGGCGCGCCTGGCGCCGCCACTCCGACCTCGTCGAATGCCCTTCCTGGAACCCGCCCGCCCGCGGCCCCCTCCTCCTCGCCGGCAACGGACGCCACTACGCCGGTGCCATCCCGGTTTTCGAGGACGGCGCCCTCGACAGCGGCTTCCTCCACGCACGCCTCGTCCCCGCCATCACTCCCGGCCTGCTCCTTCGCGCCCTCGTTGCCTACCTCACCCGGCGCTGGCTTCCATCCCCTCACCTCCTCGCCGCCCGCATCCGCCACCTCGAACTCCAGGCCCCACGCCCCACCCCGCTCCAACTCGACGGCGAATGGGTCGGCTGGCTCCCCGCCACACTCCACCTCCTCCCCGCCGCCCTCCGCCTCCTTCACCCCCCATCGAAACAGCCCTAAACTTCGTGCATATGCACGAAGTTTAGGGCCATTTACCTGCTCTCACTCCTTCCGAACCCCGTTCCGCCCTCCGCCCTCCGCCCTCCGCCCCCATGCCCAAGCCGCCTCACGTCGAACTCGGTCGCGGTCGCGACGCCGTCCGCATCCCGATCCTTTACGAAGACCGCGCCGTGCTGGCCATCGACAAACCCGCCGGCTGGATGCTGGTGCCCTTCGGATGGCAGAAGACGGACCGCAATCTCCAGGCCGCCATCCAGTCTTCCATCGGTGCCGGCGCCTTCTGGGCCCGGTCCCGGCACCTTCGGTTCCTTCGCTACATCCACCGCCTCGACGCCCCGACCACCGGCATTCTCCTCTTCGGCAAGACCCAGGGCGCGGTCGAAAGCCTGGGACGCCTGTTCGAATCCCGCCAGATGGAGAAGCGCTACCTCGCCGTCGTCCAGGGCATCCCCCGGCACGACACCTGGATCTGCCAGCTCCCCCTGGGAACCGACCCGAACGACGTCTCCCGGCGCCGTGTGGATCGCCGACACGGCAAGCCCGCGGAAACCGCTTTCCGCGTCCTCGCCACCGCCCACGACCGCGCCCTCATCGAAGCCCGCCCCGTCACCGGACGCACCCACCAGATCCGCCTCCACCTGGCCGCCGACGGCTGGCCCGTCCTGGGCGACGACCTCTACGGCCGCGCAGGCGGCGGCCTGGCCCTGCGCGCAATCGAACTCCGCTATCGCGACCCGTTCACCCGTCGGCCCGTCCGCATCGCCGCCCCGGAAGAACATTTCCTCGCCACCTTCGGATTCGGCCAGCCGCCGGAACGAAGCCTTCCCTTGGTTTGACAATTCCGCCTCCGTCCACACCCTACGCCCTCATGTTCCGCACCCTCCTTCGTTCCCTCCCGGCGCTGGCCACCGTTCTCCTCGCCTTTCAAGCCCACGCGGCAAACGACACCTTCAAGGTCAGCACCCTCACCTTCGCACGTCCCGCGGCCTGGGAATGGGTCCCCACGCAGTCCTCGATGCGCCAGGCCCAGCTCAAGGTCCCCAACCCCTCCGGCGAGGCCGGTGAAATTGTCTTCTTCCACTTCGGACCCGGCGGCGCCGGCGGCACCGCCGCCAACATCGAACGCTGGTTCCGCCAGTTCGAGGGAGGCAGGGCCGCCAGCAAGGGCCGCACCGAGGAAACCAACGTCTCCAATACCAAGGTCACCTACGTCCACGCCGAAGGCACCTACCTCAGCGGCATGCCCGGCGGGCCCCAAACCCCCAAGCCCGGCTTCGCCATGCTCGCCGCCATCGTCGAAGACCCCGCCGGCCATGTCTTCGTCCGGTTCACCGGTCCCAAGGCCGTCGTCGAGAAGGCCACCGAGGACTTCAAAGGCATGATCACCGGCTTCAAACGTTGATCTCCCGACGCCCCGTTCCCGCCCTCCCACCGGCATCGATCCGGGCGAATACCTTCCTCCCTTACCGGGCACCGCCCGAACCCTCCGTGCAGGGCGGCGCCGGCGCGGTCGCCTCCATCGCCACATCCCCGAACGACGCGTCGTAAATCCCCTGGCAACGGGTGCATTGCGCGTCGGTCAGGTTCAATTCCGGCGTCCACCCGTACACCTCCCCGCAGTGCGGACAATGGACCCGGTACCGCCGCGTCTCCTGGGGCGGCAATGCATCCACCACCCCGTCGGGCCACACCAGGTCCGCCGCCACCAACTGGGATAGCGCCTCCGCATCCGGCGCCGGTCCGTCCACCAAACGCGACGCCTGCGCCGTCACCATCCCCTCGAACAGATTCCGGACCAGGCGCGCGTTCCCAAAATGGTAATCCCGCTGGACATGCAGCGCATGGAACAGCGCGATCAGCCGCGCCTTCAACTCCGGGGCCAGCCGCAACCCGCTTCGACGGCACAGCAGCGACAGGATCCGGCACAGCTCGATCGGCGGGTAATCCGCGAACTCGACGAAACGGTTGAACCGCGACCGCAGACCCGGGTTCGAGTGCACGAACCGCTCCATCTCCCGCGGATACCCGGCCACCACCACCACCAGCCGGTCCCGGTTGTCCTCCATCCGCTTCAGCAGCGTTTCGATGGATTCCTGGCCGAAATCCTCCCGCTCCCGGGACAGGGTGTACGCCTCGTCGATGAACAGGATTCCATCCAGCGCCCCGTCCACCACCGCGTTGGTCTTGGGGGCCGTCTGACCCACGTACTCCCCCACCAGCGCCGCCCGGTCGCATTCGACCAGGTGCCCCTTCCGCAACACCCCGAGCGCCTTGTAGATCCGCCCCAGCAACCGGGCCACCGTGGTCTTCCCCGTCCCCGGATTCCCCGTGAACACCGCATGATAGCTCGTCGCGATCGGCGGCAATCCCTGCGCCGAGCGCATCTGCTGCAACCGCGCCACGTTGGCCACCTCCCGGATCTTCCGCTTCACCTCCGCCATCCCCACCAGCCCGTCCAGCTCCGCCAGAATCGCCGTCACGCTGTCCGGCGACAAATCCGGACGCGTCCCCGAATGCGCCCCGTACTCCTCGATCGCCCGCGCCGTCTGCTGCAGCAAGTACTGGAGAAACCGGTTCTCCCGCGCCGTCAGCCTCCCGTCGAGACCCGCCAGCGCGTCGCACGACTCCCGCACCAGGTGATGGCAGAAGTGCATCACCACCAGCGGCAGCTCGAGCTTCCCCGCCAGCCGCGTCATCTCCCCGAACAACCGTTCCGGTCCCTCCTTCACCCCGTCCGCCACCGCCTCGTGCAGCTTCCTCAACCGGTCGCTCGCCGTCTCCACATGCTCGCTGATCACGTCCCGCACCCGGAGGCTCCGGTCCGGCACAAACCCCGAATTCAACACCCGGAACCGGTCCGCATGGGGCCGCCGGAAATACCCGACGAACCCGTTGCCCATCTCCTCCGGCCGCAGGTGATGCAGGCACGCCACCCAGAACTGCGCCGACGCATCCGCCACCTGCGACAGCTCGCCCGGCGGAAACAGCACCGACCACGTCGCCCCGATCAGCCGCCGGAACGTCTGCGTGAACAGCGCCAGCAGATCCACGGTCCCCTGCGGACCCCGCTCATACGTCAGGTGCGGTGGCGTCAGAATCTCCAGGTAGTCCCCCAGCAACCGGAAGGCAAAAAGCGACCGGGCCAGCCGTTCCACACTCAACAAATGGCAGCCGGTCACCTCTGCCACCTCCGGCAGCGACCGCTTCAAGTCCTCGAACCGCCGCACGTACTCGCAATCGTCGTCGATCAGGCGCGTCACCTGATCCTCCGTCACCCCGCCCGCCGTCTGGAACTCCTGCACCACCTCCAGCCACGGACGTCGCCCGTATCCCTCCGCCTCCGCCGGCAACGCCGGCGCAATCGCCCGGGCAGGGCCCCGCGCCAGCAACGCGGCCAGCACCGGCACCGGCACCAGCGGATGCTGCGAGGTATCGGCAAAAACGCGTGTGAACGGCATCGAAGTCCCCATGTCACGCCAACTCCCGCCTCCAGCGCAACTGCCGTTCTCAACCCCTCCTCAGCCCCTCTCATCCCCGCCGGCTCAACTCGCCCCGTTCGTACTCCCGCACACGCTCCCACCACGCGAAGTCATCCGGCACCCCCGACACCTCGCAATGCCTCGACCACACCGCCCCAGCCGGAAGCAGCCTTGCCTCCTCCAGCAACGCCAGACGACGTCCATAATCCCCCGCGCGTTCGGCCTCCCGCATGGCCTCCACCGGCGACAACAAGGCCAGCAGCAACGCCTTCAACAGACTCCGCGACCCGATCACCCACGCCGCCACCCGGTTGATGCTCGCATCGAAATAATCCAGCCCCAGCCGCACCCGGTCCAGGTACCCCCCCCACACCACCTCCTGCGCAATCGCCTGCAGATCGTCCGTCAGCGTCACCACGTGATCGCTGTCCCAGCGCACGCCTCGACTCACATGCAATGCCAGCCGCGGCAGATGACACAGCACCGCCGAGATCTTGTCCGCGATCCCCTCGGTCGGATGGTAATGCCCCGAATCCAAGGTCAGCAGCAACCCCCGGCTCGCCGCGTATCCCAGGTAAAACTCATGCGACCCCGCCGTGTAACTCTCCGAACCGATCCCGAACAGCTTCGGTTCCACCGAGTCCTCGTTCCATCGCGGATCGCACGGCTCGCGGTAGATGGCCTCCAGGGATTCCCGCAGCCGCTCCCTCGGACCCCTCCGGTCCGCCGGCGTATCCTTCATCCCGTCCGGAATCCACAGATTCGTCAGGCAAGGCGTCCCCAGCGCCCGCCCGAACGCCTCCCCGATCGCCCGGCATCGCCTCCCATGTTCCACCCAGAACTCCCGGATCCCCGCGTCCGGATGCGTCAGCGTCCAGCCCCGCTCCACCCGCGGATGCCCGAAGAACGTCGGGTTGAAATCGAGCCCGATCCCCACCCCCTTCGCCCAGTCGATCCACGATGCGAAATGCCCTGGCTCCAGCGCATCCCGATCCACCCGGACCCCGCCCGTGTCCGCATAACTGGCGTGCAGATTGAACCGGTGCCGTCCCGGCACCCAGGCCAGCACCCGCTCGAAGTCCATCCGAAGTTCATCCGGCGTCCGCGCCTTCCCGGGATAGTCCCCCGTCACCGCCAACCCATCCCCCAGCGCCCCGCCCCGGGCCTCGAAACCTCCCACATCGTCCCCCTGCCAGCAGTGGATCGACACCGACACCCCGGCCAGCACCGACAACGCCGCCTCGGTATCCACCCCGACCGCCGCATACCGCTCCTGCGCGAGAACGTAGGCGGCATCCACATCCTTTGGGGCGATCGTCGCGGGCAGGGTGAAGGGTTCCATGAGCGTCTCCGGGTTGCCCAATCCTGCCTCCCCACGCCCTGCAGGCAAGGCTACTGACAAAGTCGGGGAGGGTGGGCGGTGGTGGGGAGGGGTGTGGGGCGGCTTGGAAGGCTGTGGCCTTGACCGTATCGACCCGCTAAACCGTATCCACGCAGTACGGAGGAAGGCGAAAGCGATGGCGCCGCAGATCTTCGGGCAAAAAGAGGAGTGAGCGAGGCGAATCCAAATAGAAGGTCAGGCAAACTTTTATTGACTGAAATCCAATTAGTAGGTCGGGCACATTTTTGTTGACTGAGGAGAGAATTAATAGGCCAGGCGCAATTGCGTGTTGACGATTGACGACTGGAAAAGGGCCATGCGCTTTTTGGTTGCCTAAATCCAATAGAATAGTAGGTCAGGCATTTTAATTGTTGACTCCGCAGCTCAGGATTCGAGACCGCAATCCGATCATCCCGAACCCGTTTACAGCCCGGCCCGAAGCCCCTAGAACACTCTTGTGACCCACCCCCTCCGCGGCCTCCGCCCGCACCCCATCTTCCCAGGTCTCCTCGCCGCCGTGCTGGTCCCGCTCGCTGCGTTCACCGCCGACTTCTATGTCAGCCCCAGCGGTCATGACCGCGCCGCCGGCACCCTCGCGGACCCGTTCCCATCGCCCAACCATGCCCGACTCGCGGCCCGCAGCATCGCCGGACGACAGCCCGTCACAGTCCATCTCCTCGCAGGCACCCACTACCTCGCCGACACCCTGGTGTTGACGGCGGCCGATTCCGGAACCCGCGACGCCCCGGTCGTCTGGCAGGCGGCCGAAGGCCAGACAGCCGTGCTCAGCGGCGGCACACCGCTCAACCCGCGTTGGGAGCCGTTTCGCGACGGCATCCTGCGGACAGCCGTCCCCAAAGGCATCGCCATGGACCAACTCTTCGCGGACGGCCAGCGCCTGCCCATGGCCCGTTACCCGAACTTCCACGCCGATACCCGTCCCTTCCATGGGTTCGACCCCGACGCCATCGCCCCTGAACGCGTCGCCCGCTGGGCAGATCCCTCCGGCGGCTTCCTCCATGCCTTGCACCGCCATGAATGGGGCGGATTCCACTTCCGCATCCTCGGCCGCAACCCCGACGACACCCTCCGCCTCGAAGGCGGCTGGCAGAATAACCGGCGGCTCGGCCTCCACCCTCGCTTCCGCATGGTCGAGAACATCTTCGAGGAACTCGACGCCCCCGGCGAATGGTTCCACGACCCCGCCGCAGATCTCCTTTACCTCCGCCCGCCCACCCGCCTCGATCCCCACCAGACCCGGTTCGAAACGGCCCGGCTCGCCCACCTGGTCGAACTGCGCGGCACCCCGGAACGTCCCGTCCGCTTCATCACCCTGCGCAACCTCACCTTCCGCCACACCGCCCGCACGTTCATGGAGACCCGGGAACCCCTTCTGCGCAGCGACTGGACCATCTATCGTGGCGGCGCACTCCTCTTCGAGGGCACTGAGGACTGCGCCGTCGAAGACGCCTTCTTCGACACCGTCGGAGGCAATGCCGTCTTCGTCAGTCGCTACAACCGCCGCACGGTCGTCCGTGGATGTCACATCGCCAACGCCGGCGCCAACGGCGTCGCCTTCGTCGGCGATCCCCGGGCCGTCTGCAACCCCCTCTTCGAATACGGCGAACGCCAGCGCTTCGCCGACCTCGACCTCACCCCGGGGCCCTTGACCCCGGACTACCCCGCCGATGGCCTTGTCGAAGACTGTCTGATCTACCGCACCGGCCAGATCGAAAAACAAACCGCCCCCATCCAGATCGCCATGGCCCGGGATATCACCGTCCGTCACTGCTCCCTCTACGATGTCCCTCGCGCCGGCATCAACATCGGCGACGGCTGCTGGGGCGGCCATGTCATCGAGTTCTGCGACGTCTTCAACACCGTCCTCGAAACCGGGGACCACGGCTCCTTCAATTCCTGGGGACGCGACCGCTACTGGGAACTCGAGGACCTCGACGCCAACACCCTCGCCGCCAGTCCCCATCCCCAACTGCCGTTCCTCGACGCCGTCCGGCCCGTCATCCTTCGCAACAACCGCTGGCGCTGCGACCACGGCTGGGACATCGACCTCGACGACGGTTCCTCCAACTACCAGATCCGCGACAACCTCTGTCTGAGCGGCGGCATCAAGCTCCGCGAAGGCTTTGGCCGCCTCTGCGAAAACAACGTGATGGTCGCCAACTCCTTCCATCCCCACGTCTGGTACCGCGGCAGCGGCGACATCTTCCGGCGCAATATCGTGTTCGACACCTACAAACCCATCCGCGTCCCCACTCCCTGGGGCGACGAATCGGATTTCAACCTCCTCCACACCCCCGGCCGGAACACCCCGCTGCCCGCCACCAATCTCCAGGCCCAAAGCGGACGCGACGCCTCCTCGATCCTCGCCGATGCCCGCTTCCTCGATCCCGAACGTGGCGATTACCGCGTCCACCCCGATTCCCCCGCCCTCACCCTCGGCTTCCGCAATTTCCCCATGGACCGGTTCGGCGTCCGCCGCCCCAACCTCCGGGCCATTGCCAGCACCCCCGAACTCCCCGCCGCCCGCGCCGCCCAATTCGCCGCCGCTCCCGAGGCCGCCCTCCGACACGTCTGGATGGGCGCCACCCTGAAATCCCTCGCCGGCCCCGAGGAAGCCTCCAGCGTCGGCGTCAGCGTCGAGGTCGGCGGCGTGATCGTCCTCGAAGTCCCGCCCGACTCCCCCGCCGCCAGGGCCGGATTCCTACCCTTCGACCTCATCCAGTCCTTTCGGTGGAAGCCCGTCCGCACCCTCGAAGAACTCGCCACCCTCCTTCGCCAGGCCACCGGCGCTGCCGAAGTCGGCGTCCGCCGCCGGCAACGCGGCCTCTCCCTCCACCTCGACAGCCCCATCACCCCGTCCGTACCCCTGCCCCAGGCCCAGCCCTGACCCTGCCTCCCGCCATTGGCAGGTCTCCCTATAACTCCAGCGGTTCCTCGTACTGCGGGTCCAGCAACCCTCCCCCAAACCGATCCTCCAACCACTGGATCACCTCCGCACCCCCCCACACGATCGCCGCAAAGAACCCCAGCGTGAGCAGAAAGAATGCCCCCCCTCCCAGCGCCGCAAGCCCGTCCTCCTCCAGCATCGCGCACGCCAGCAACACGATCGTCATGGCCGGCAGAAAGTTGCTGAACGGGATCGGCAGCGGCAGCAACAGCAGCAGCCCCGACACCAGGATCATCAACCCCATCCCCCGCCGCAGCGCCCACCACCGCACAAGCCACATCTGCCGCGGCCTCAGCAGCACCTCCAGCATCCGCACCAGCCGCCGCGTCGCCGCCAGGAACATCGGGAAGAATCTCGCCGGCAGCCGCCGGTCCAGCAGCCGCGCCGGCAGCCACGGCTTCTGACCCGTCGCCAGCCGGAACCCAATCAGCGCGATCACCACCCCGAATGGCGTTGAAAACAGCGGCAACGGAATCGGCGTGCAGAACGGGATCGCCAGCAGAATCAACAGCATGTCGTACCCGCGCCCGTGCATCACCTCCAGCACCTCCCGCAGCGACACCGACCGCTCCTCGAACGCCCGGATCAACCGCTGCAGCTCGTCCGACAACCGTCGCCCCGGCGCCAGGGGCACCGGCGGTCGAAACCCGCCCAGCTCCCCTGCCGGGCCCGGTCTCTGAGCCTCCTCCTTGCCACCCTCCTCCGCGCCCGTCTTCATGCGACACCTCGCCAACCGCCCTCGGCCTCCCTGGGCCTCTCTCGAAACCCCGCCCGCACCGCCGCAAAAAAAGGCCCGCGAGCCGACGCCCGCGAGCCTCCTGAAATCCCTCCCCTCACCGGCGCCCCTACGAACCGTCGTCCCCAATCGCCTCCACCGGGCATCCTTCCTTCGCCTCCTTGCACTGCGCCTCCTCCTCAGCCGACTCCGGCTGCTTGTAAACGTACGAGTACCCCCCGTCGTCATTCCGCTGGAAGTTGCTCGGCGCCGTCTCCCGGCACAGGTCGCAGTCGATGCACTGGTTATCCACGTAGTACTTCCCGCCGGTGTTCTCGGGATAGCGGTTCGCAAGATCGGCCATAAGTCAAAAAAACCGGGGAAAGGGTGCCCAGCCCGCCCCCGTCAGTTCAAGCCTCAATCCGGCAACCGCCAGCCTCCCGTCCCCCCTCCCCAGACTCCGCCCGTTTCCGCCTTTTCCCCGGGCGCCACCCCCATCATGCTCCCCGCCGGTACGCGCCGCAGAGGCCCAACCATCACCAAGCATCGCCATGGCCGCCGACAACTCCGTTGCCCAATCCGTTTCCGCTCCGCCCCTGTCCCCGCTCGAACTGCCAACCCGGCTCGCCCCTGCCCCAACCGACCCGCCCCGCTATGCCGTCACCGTCCGAAACGCCGCCGGCGCCGAGGTGACCGTTGCGGACCCGCGCGCCACAAGGGCCCTGGTCGCCCTCATGAACATCCATGCCGTCCAGGGTGGCGCCGCCTGTCATTGGGGAGGCCCCGCCGCCTTCGCGGAAATCAATGCCGCCATCCACGCCCTCATGTTCGCCACCCCAGGCCACCCGTGGCATGAGGCCTTCAATTACGTCAACGACGCCGGCCACGCCGAAAACGGCCTCTATGCCCTCCGCGCCAATTACGGCTTCGATGGCCTCACCTTCGCCGACCTCCGCCTCTTCCGCAGCATCGACAGCAAACTCACCGGCCACGGCGAATCCCACCTCAACCCCGAGGGCGTCCTCCTCTCCAATGGACCCCTCGGCTCATCCGTCGGACAGGCCCAGGGTCTCGCCCTCGCCGATCACGCCGCCGGTCGCCAGCGCGTCACCCTCCTCGTCGTTTCCGATGGCGCCGCCATGGAAGGCGAATCCCGCGAGGCCTTCGCCGCCATCCCCGGCCTCGCCGCCAGGGGCCGCCTCAACCCCTTCGTCCTCGTCCTCTCCGACAACGATACCAAACTCTCCGGGCGCATCACCCAGGACGCCTTCTCCATGCAGCCCACCTTCGAGGCCATGAACGACCTCGGCTGGAATGTCCTCCGCGTCCCCGACGGACATCACCTCGAATCCGTGTACCAGGCCCTCGAAAAGGCGGTTGATGAGGCCCGGGCCCATCCCCAACGCCCCGTCTGCCTCTGGGTCAAAACCATCAAGGGCTACGGCATCCGCGCCACCCAGGAAAACAGCGCCGGCGGTCACGGCTTCCCCCTCGGCAATGCCGAGAAAATCCGCGACTGGATCGCCGAAATCTACGCCGGCGACACCCCCCCCGCCGAACTCACCCATTGGGCCGCCGAACTTCACGACGCCTGGCAGCGCGCCGAGGAGGCCAGGAAGTCCAAGCCCCCCTCCCCGTCCCCGGCTCCCGCCGTCAAGAAGGACAAGGTCCAGTCCGGCCTCGCCCGCGCCGCCATCCGCGCCGCCGTCGATGGCTACCCCGTCTTTTCCATCAGTTCCGATGTCCAGGGTTCCACCGGCATCAGCCCCTTCCAGAAAACCTTCCCCGGTCGCTTCCTCGAGGTCGGCGTCGCCGAGGCCAACATGATCAGTGTCGGCGCCGGCTTCGCCAAAATGGGCTTCCTCCCCATCGTCGATACCTTCGGCCAGTTCGGGGTCACCAAGGGCAACCTCCCCCTCACCATGGCCGCCCTCTCCCAGGCCCCCGTCATCGCCCTCTTCTCCCACGTCGGGTTCCAGGACGCCGCCGACGGCGCCAGCCACCAGGCCACCACCTACTTCGCCGCCGTCAGCGCCATCCCTCACACCGTGGTCATCGCCCCCAGTTGCGCCGATGAGGCCGAGGCCCTCATGTACGCCGCCATCCAGCGCCAGGCCGACGACCGCAAGGCCGGGCGCGACGGCGATTCCTATGTCTTCTTCGTCGGCCGCGAAAACTACCCCCTCCACTGGCTCCCCGAAGCCTCCTACCCCTGGGGCCGCGCCCAGGTCCTCCAGACCGGCGACGACGTCGTCCTCGTCGGCACCGGCGTCCTGCTCGCCAAGGCCATCGAGGCCGCCCAGATCCTCGCCCAGCAGGGCGTCCGGGCCACCGTCATCAACAACCCCTTCGTCAACCGCCCCGACCTCGACACCCTCGGCGACGCCGTCCGGCGTTGTGGCGGACGCCTCGTGACCATCGAGGATCACCAGGTCGTGGGCGGCATGGGCGCCCAACTCTCCGCCGCCCTCAGCGGCGCCGGCATCCCCCATCGCCTCCGTTGCCTCGGCATCCCCGGCGAGTTCGGCCAGAGCGCCTACCTCGCCGATCATCTCTACCGCAAACACGGCCTCACCGGTCCCGGCATGGCCGAGGCCGCCGCCCAACTCCTCTCGCCCGGCTGATCCCCTCCCCCCGTGAGCACCCCGGTGCCGGCTCGCATCCTGGTGATCGACGACACGGCCGAAAATCTCCAGGTCGTCGCCACCATCCTTCAGGCCGCAGGATACCGGGTCCATGTCGCCCGCTCCGGCCGTCAGGGGATCGACCTCGCAGGCCGCGCCCAACCGGATCTCGTGCTCCTCGATGTGGTCATGCCCGACCTCGACGGCTTCGCCACCTGCCGGGCCTTCCAGGCCCATCCTGACCTCCGCGACATCCCCATCATCTTCCTCACCGCCAACCGCGAGTCCGAGGACGTCGTCAAGGGCTTCGAGGTCGGCGCCGTCGATTACGTGACCAAACCCTTTCACGCCGCCGAACTCCTCTCCCGCGTCAATACTCACCTCCAGCTTCGCGCCGCCCGCGAAAAACTCGGCCGCCTCGCCACCCAGCTCGCCCGTTACCTCTCCCCACAGGTCCACGCCGCCATCTTCTCCGGCGAACGCGCCGTCCGCCGCGAAACCCGGCGCCGCTACCTCACCGTCTTCTTCTCCGATATCGTCGGCTTCACCGCCCGCACCGAGGCCACCGGCGACGCCGAACTCGCCGCCTGGCTCAACGATTACCTCGATCGCATGGCCCAGATCGCCCAACGCCACCGCGGTACCCTCGACAAGTTCATCGGCGACTCCGTCATGGTCTTCTTCGGCGACCCCGACTCCTCCGGCCCCGACGAGGATGCCCGCCGCTGCCTCCGCATGGCCCGTGACATGGTCCGTGCCGCGCGCGATCTCGGCACCTGCATCCGTGTCGGCATCCACTCCGGCGAATGCGTGGTCGGCAACTTCGGCAGCGAGGTGCAACTCAACTACACCATTATCGGTACCGTCGTGAACGTCGCCGCCCGCCTCCAGACCGCCTCCCAACCCGATCGTATCCTGATCACCGAAACCACCCGCTCCCTCCTCGGTCCCGGCTTCCCCTGCACCCCCAACGGCCCCGTCGAACTCCGCGGCATCGCCCACCCCATCCCCACCCTCTGGGCCGAAATCCCACCCTGACGCTGCCCCCACCCCCATGCTCGCCTCCCGGATCACCCTCTCCCGGCGCATCTCGATCCTCCTCACCAGCCTGGGCGTCATCCTCATCGCCACCGCCCTCGTCGCCTTCGCCCAGTTGCGCCGCCTCGAAGGCACCTACGCCCGCCTCCTCGACCAGGATGGCCGCGCCCTCGGCGTCATCCCCCAAATCACCGTCGTCCTCCACGATGCCGCACGCCTCGTCAGCGCCCGGCTCGCCGCCACCCCCCCCCCCGAAGCCCCCCGCTGGACCGCCGAATGGGATGCCCTCCGCCAGATCCTCCGCCATAAGACCGGCGAACTCCGCAGCATCGTCCCCGATTTCTCCCAGCCCATCTCCGACTTCGAACGCGCCTTCGACTCCCTGCATCAGGTCGGACAAACCCTCGATGATGCCGCCCGCAGCGGCCGGCAGGATTGGGCCCTCCACCTCGCTCACCGCGAATTCACCCCCCGCTTCGACCGCCTCCGCACCTACCTCCCCGCCCTCGGCGACCAAATCCGCATCCATACCCTCGACCAGGCCCACGCCACCGAACTCCGCTCCCAACGCCTCATCCGCCGTACCCTCGCCTTCAGCGTCCTCGTCCTCGTCGCTGCCCTCGCCGCCGCCCAAGTCTGGGTCTGGACCTCCGTCGCCCGCCCCCTCCACGCCCTCGTCCATGCCGTCCGCCGCCTCGTCGCCGGCGATACCAACCTCCGAATCCCCGGCGGCGAACGCTCCGACGAAATCGGCCTCCTCGCCTCCGCCCTCGGTGTCTTCCGCTCCAACCTCGTCCGCCAACGCCAGCTCGAGGACGAGGAACGCGACAACGTCGAACGCCTCCGCCGTAGCGAGGCCGGCTTCCGCAGCCTCATCGAGGCCGCCCCCGATGCCCTCGTCATCACCGACGGCAATCGCACCATCGTCAGCCTCAACCGACAGGCCGAACGCCTCCTCGGCTGGTCCCGCGACGAACTCGTCGGCCGCTCCGCCGACCTTCTCGTCCCCGAACGCCTCGCCGAGGAACACGCCAGCAGCGTCGCCCATCTCCTCGACCTCCATGACCGCCTCCCCGGAGCCGCCATCGAACTCACCGGCCGCCGCAAGGACGGCTCCGAATTCCCCATCGAACTCACCATCTCCCCGTTCGAAAGCGCCGACGGCATCCGCCTCTGCTGCTCCGCCATCCGCGATGTCTCCGAACGCCGCCGCACCGAGTCCGAACTCGCCAATCAGGTCGCCTTCCAGCGCGCCCTCATCGACCGCATCCCCTACCCCATCTTCATCAAGGACGCCTCCGCCCGCTTCCTCGGCTGCAATCGCGCCTACGAACAGGCCTTCGGCATCGCCTCCCGATCCCTCCGCGGCAAAACCGTCCTCGACCTCCCCTACATCCCCCCCGACGCCCGTCGCCACTTCCACGAGGAGGACCTCACCGCCATCCGCGAACAACGCCGCTTCTCCTACGAACTCCCCATCACCTACGCCGATGGCATCACCCACGTCACTCTCTACAGCGTCGATGGCTTCTGCCTCGCCGACGGCTGCGTCGGCGGGCTCATCGGCCTCCTCGTGGACATCTCCGACCGCAAGGCCGCCGAGGAGGAACTCCGACGCAGCCAGCAACTCCTCCAGAGCGTCATCGACAACGCCGCCGCCTACATCTTCGTCAAGGACCTCGAAGGCCGCTACCTCCTCGTCAACCAGCCCTACGTCGATCTCCTCGGCCGCCCCGCCGCCGAAATCCTCGGCCGGTCCGCCAGCGACGTCTTCCCCCCCGAAACCGCGGATACCTTCGCCAAGGTCGAACGCGACGTGATCCTGCATCGCCAATCCCATGCCCGGGAGGCCACCATCCCCATCCACGGCCAACCCCGCCACTTCCTCGCCCACCGCTTCCCGCTCCTCGATGCCTCGGGCCGCCTCTTCGGTCTCGGGGGCGTCTCCACCGACATCACCGACATCAAACGCGCCCAGGAGGAGATCGCCCGGGCTCGCGATGCCGCCGAAGCCGCCAACCGCGCCAAGTCCGCCTTCGTGGCCACCATGAGCCACGAAATCCGGACCCCCATGAACGCCGTCATCAATCTCACCGCCCTCGCCCTCGAGACCCCCCTCTCCCAACGCCAGCGACAGTACCTCTCCGTCGCCCATTCCTCCGCCCGCGGCCTCCTCGCCCTCCTCAATGACATCCTCGACTTCTCCAAAATCGAGGCCGGCCGACTCGAACTCGAACACGCCCCCTTCACCCTCCGCCTCCTCCTCGAGGAGGTCGCCGACTCCTTCCGCGGTCGTGTCCTCGAAACCCGCATCGAATTCGGTGTCCTCGTCGCCGACGACGTCCCCGATGCCCTCGTCGGCGATACCCTCCGCCTCCGCCAGGTGCTCACCAACCTCCTCGGCAACGCCTTCAAGTTCACCGAACACGGCGAAATCGCCGTCCGCGTCGCCTCCGCCCCGGACAACCCTTCCCATCCGGACTCCCACGCTCCCCGCCCCGCCCCCTCCGACACCGTCCGCCTCCGCTTCACCGTGGCCGATTCCGGCATCGGCATCGCCCCGGACAAACTCGAACGCCTCTTCGAGGCCTTCAGCCAGGCCGATTCCTCCACGTCCCGCCGCTACGGCGGCAGCGGACTCGGCCTCGCCATCTGCCGGCGTCTCGTCGAACTCATGCACGGGCGCATCGAGGTCCGCAGCCAGCCCGGTCAGGGCAGCGAATTCTCCTTCACCGCCCAATTCAGCCTCGCCTCCGAAACCGCCCCATCCCACCCCTCCCCTCCGCTCCCCAACAGCCTCCTCAACACCCCCGCCCTCGTCATCGAAAACGCCAGCCTCAGCCGCGAACTCCTCGTCACCATGCTCCGCCGCTTCGGCCTTCAGGCCGACGGCGTCGCCACCGCCGACGAAGGACTCCGCCTCCTGAACCCTCCGGACATCCCCGCCACAGCCCCCCCCTATCGCCTCGTCATCCTCGACTGGTTCCTCCCCGACCTCCCCGGACTCGAAGTCGCCCGTCGCCTCCGCCAGCTCCCCGTCGGTCCCGATCTCGCCATCATCCTCGTCGGCTCCCACGCCACCGACGACGACGAACGCGCCGCCCGCGATGCCGGCGTCTCCGCCTTCCTCCCCAAACCCATCACCGGCTCCCTCCTCCTCGACGCCATCACGCGGGCCACCGGTCTCCGCCCGGAAATCTCCGCCTACCCCCCTCCCGATGCCCCGCCCCCCTCCTTCCTCCAGCAACGCCGAATCCTCGTCGCCGAGGACAACGAGGCCAACCAGTTCGTCGTCCGCGAAATCCTCGAACAGGCCGGCGCCTCCGTGGACCTCGCCGCCAACGGGCACGCCGCTCTCGAACGGGTCCTCGCCCATCCCTATGACCTCGTCCTCATGGACATGCAGATGCCCGGTATGGACGGCCTCGAAGCCACCCGCCGCATCCGCGAACAATTCCCCCCCTCCACCCTCCCCGTCGTCGCCCTCACCGCCAATGCCCTTCGCTCCGATGTCGATGCCTGCCTCGACGCCGGCATGAACGACTACGTCGCCAAACCCATCGAGCGCTCCACCCTCTTCGCCACCCTCGCCCGCTGGCTCCCCACCCCCGCTCCCCCCGAATCAACATCAGAATCCCCATCGGAGTCGCAGTCGGAGTCGGAGTCGGAATCGGAATCGCCATCGCCATCGCAGTCCACCCCCGACCCCGACCCCGATCCCTCCGCCATCCCCCAACCCCCTCCCAAACCACGCACCCCGCGCCGCCCCCGCGCCCCGACTCATCCCGAATTGGAACTGGGCCTGCCCAACCCTCCTTCCCCCCAACCGCCCCCACCCTCCGAACGCCTCCCCGGCGTGGACCTCGCCGACGCCGCCCAGCGCCTCGGCCTCCCCCAGGATGCCATCGAGTCCCTTCTCCTCCGCTTCGCCGATGGCCAGCGTACCGTCGTGGACGACCTCCGCCGTGCCATCGCCGCCCGCCAACCCGACGAAGCCCGCCGCCTCGCCCATTCCCTCGCCGGCGCCGCCGGCAACCTCTCCATCCTGGAACTCCGGCGCCTCGCCAAGACCATCGAACTCGCCCTCCGCTTCGAACAGGGCAACCTCCCCGCCATGCTCGACGAACTCGACCGCGAAGCGGCCCGCGTCTTCGCCGGACTCGACGCCCTCGCCCATGAGCGCACCCACCCCCCCGAAGCCCACCCGCCCCTCCCTGCCATCCCGTCCACCTCCACCGACTCCATCCTCCTCACCCTCGCCGACCACCTCGACTCCGGCGATCTCGCCGCCATCGACGACACCGCCAAAACCCTCCGCCAGGCCCCCTTCCCCGCCGAACACCATCCCGACCTCGACCGCCTCCACGAACTCATCGCCTCCTTCCTCCACGACGACGCCGCCCGCCTCGCCCGCGATCTCGCCGCCCGCCTCGGGCCTCCCTCATAGGCGCCGACGTCTTGATGCGAATCGGGAATCCCGAATCGGGAATCAACCTCGCCCCCCCATTCGCCACTCGCCACTCGCCACTCGCCACTCGCCACTCGCCACTCACCACTCGCCATCCCCCCACCCCGAAACCGCTCGCCCGTCCGCAGCCCGCCGGTATCCTCTCCGCCGGATTCATGAGCCGCCCTTCCGAACCGCACGCCGCGCCCAGGTTCCTCAACCGCGAACTGAGCTGGCTCGAATTCAATCATCGCGTCCTCGAAGAAGCCCGGGACCCCTCCAATCCCCTCTTCGAGCGGGTCAAGTTCTTCTGCATCGCCAGCTCCAACCTCGATGAATTCTTCGAGGTCCGTGTCGCCGGCCTCCGCCAGCAGGTCGCCGCCGGCGTCCAGGAACGATCCCCCGACGGTCTCCTCCCCATCGACACCCTCGAATCCGTCCGCCTCCGCATCCGCCGCCAGGTCGAGGACCTCTACCGATGCTGGCGCGACGATCTCGTCCCCGAACTCGCCCGCCAGAACATCCACTTCCTCGCCATCGAAGACCTCTCCCCCTCCGATCTCGCCTGGCTCGACACCTTCTACCGGGAACAGGTTCATCCCGTCCTCAGCCCGCTCGGGATCGATCAATCCCACCCGTTCCCCCACCTCGTGAACAAAATGCTCAACGTGGTGGTCAGGCTCCTCGATCCCACAGGCCCCGCCCCCGTCGAGAAACTCGGCGTCGTCCAGGTCCCCGGCAACCTCCCCCGCCTCGTCCGTCTCCCCCGTACCGACGGCCGCCACGACTTCGTCCTCCTCGGGCGCGTCATCGGCCACTTCCTCGGCCGGCTCTTCACCGGCATGCGCATCCTCGGCCACTGGAACATCCGGGTCACCCGCAACGGCGAACTCTACATCGACAGCGAAAGCCGCCTCAGCGTCCTCCGTGCCGTCGAAAACGAACTCCAACACCGATTCCAGGGCGAAGCGGTCCGGCTCGAAGTGGACCACGAATGTCCGCCGGACGTCTGCCAGACCCTCCTCGACCACCTCCACCTCGGACCGGAGGACCTCTACCGCATCGACGGCCCCCTTCACCCCGGCCGCATCGCCGCCATCGGCGACGGCGTCCATCGCCCCGACCTCAAGGATGCCCCTCACATCGCTCCCCTCCCCGCCGGATGGCGCGGCGATGCCGACCTCTTCGCTGCCATCCGCGAACGGGACATCCTGGTCCACCATCCCTACGAAAGCTTCGAAACGGTCATCGCCTTCCTCCAGCAGGCCGCCAGCGACCCCCAGGTCCTCGCCATCAAACAGACCCTCTACCGCACCGGAGGCGATCCCCGCATCTTCAACGCCCTCACCACCGCCGCCCGCCTCGGCAAACAGGTCACCGCCATCGTCGAACTCCAGGCCCGCTTCGACGAACGGAACAACATCGACTCCGCCCGCAAACTCGAGGAAGCCGGTGTCCACGTCGTCTATGGCCTCCTCGGCTACAAAATCCATGCCAAGGTCGCCCTCGTCGTCCGCGCCGAACCCGAGGGCATCCGACGCTACCTCCACCTCAGCACCGGCAACTACAACGCCACCACCTCCCGCATCTACACCGACCTCGGCCTCTTCACCTGCCGCCGCGACTTCGGCGAGGATGCCACCGCCCTCTTCAATCTCCTCACCGGCATCTGCCAGTTCCAGCCGATGCGCCGTTTCCTCGTCGCTCCCTTCGAACTCCACCGCCGCGTCCTCGAGTTCATCCAGCAGGAGGCCCGCAATGCCCAAAACGGCCTCCCCGCCCGCATCGTCGCCAAAATGAATTCCCTCGTGGACCCCGCCATCATCGAGGCCCTCTACGAAGCCTCCCGCCTCGGCGTGTCCATCGACCTCGTCGTCCGCGGCATCTGCTGCCTGCGCGCCGGCGTCCCCGGCCTCAGCGACAACATCCGCGTCCGCAGCATCGTCGATCGCTTCCTCGAACACAGCCGCATGTACTACTTCGAAAATGCCGCCAACCCCCGGCTCTGGATCGGCAGCGCCGACTGGATGCCCCGCAATTTCTTCCGCCGCATCGAGGTCTTCTTCCCCATCCTCGACGGCACCCTGCGCGACCGCCTCATCCACGAAATCCTCGCCGCCAATCTCCAGGACAACGCCAGGGCCCGCCTCCTCCGTCCCGACGGCACCTACTCCCGCACCACACCCGGCCAGGCCGATCCCCCGCCGTTCCGCTGCCAGCAGGCCCTCCTCCTCGCCGCCCAGCAGCGCCACTCCCCCTCCGACCCCGCCGCCACAGGCCCGACCGCCTCCCGCCGACGGCCCCCGCGCGTCACCGTCCGCCGCCGACCCGATCCGGAATGATCCCGGCCCGGCGCATCGGCCTCTACGGAGGCTCATTCGATCCTGTGCACCTCGGCCACCTCCTGGTCGCCCAGAGCGCCGTCGAGGAACTCGCCCTCGATCGCCTTGTGCTCATCCCCGCCGCCCAGTCCCCCTTCAAACCCGGCTCCCAACCCGCCCCCGGACCGCTCCGCACCCGGCTCCTCCGCCTCGCCTTCGCCGGATTCCCCCGCACCGAAGTGGACACCCAGGAACTCGACCGGGGCGGCATTTCCTACAGCATCGACACCGCCCGCACCTGGAGGGACCGCTTCCCCGAAGCCACCCTCTTCTGGCTCATCGGCGAGGATCATGTTGCCGCCCTGCCCCGCTGGCGCGACGCCCCGCTCCTCGCCCAATGGCTCGAATTCGTCGTCATCCCCCGCCCCGGCGCACCTCCCGCCCCGGACCTCCCCCCCCCCTTCCGACTCACCCGCCTCCGCGGCTTCCCCCTCGCCCTCTCCTCCTCCCAGATACGGACCCGAACCGCCGCCGGCCAACCCATCCACCACCTCGTCCCCCCCGCCGTCGCCGAAGCCCTCCTCCAGGAACGCCCCTACCCCCCATCCAATCCCTAACCCCATTCCTCAGCCCTCAGCCCTCAGTTTTCAGGTCTCAGGCTTCAGGTTTCAGGCTTCAGGTCTCAGGTTTCAGGCTTCAGGTCTCAGGCTTCAGGTCTCAGGTCTCAGGCTTCAGGTCTCAGGCTTCAGGCTTCAGGTCTCAGGTTTCACCTCGCCAAATCCCCCTGTCCCAGCACCCGGATCTGATGACGCCTCAACGCCTCGGCCGCCACGTCCATGTCCTCGATGTTCAACGCCAGCAGCGGACGACCATTCGGCAGGGCCAGGAAGGCGTACATGTAATGAATGTTGATCTCCGCCTCCAGCAGCGCCGCCAGACACACCTCCACCCGGCTCTCCACATCCACCTCCACCACCAGAATCGTCGCCTCCGTGTAGGGGAACCCGTGCTCCTCGAACAACGCCCGCGCCCGCTCCGGATCATCCACCACCAGCCTCAGAATGGCGCTGTCCGTCGTGTCCAGCACCGTCACCGCCAGGATGTGCACCTCATGCTGCTTCAACAGGCTGCTCAGGTCATGGATCCGCCCCAGCTTGTTCGCCACGAACACTGAAAACTGCCGCACCGGCTCGTTCCCCGGACATGTCAACGTGGAGGAAGACATGGTCGCGGAGAGTGCCCCCCGCCCCCCGTTTTGCACGCCCAATCTCCAAAGCAAACCCACCACCCGTGCATCCCCGAAGCTATCGGTGAGAACCCAGCGATTCGGAGGGACGAGCTCCGCGAGTCCCCATCCCATCGCTCCACTCCCTTGCGGCCTCGTGGAACTCGGCCCTCCGATTTCACCACCCCGCTTCACCCTTCGGAGGGACGAGCTCCGCGAGTCCCCATCCCATCGCTCCACACCCATTCTCCCCCCTCGGTCCTCGTACTCAGCCCGAAGGGCGGTACTCGTTCTCGTCCTCGTCCTCGATCCCGCAGGCGCACCCCTTCGAACCTCACCTCACGGCTGCCCCGATGCGTTCAGCCTTGCCCGGACCTCCCATTCCATAGGGCAACCGGGAAGGGCGAAGGGAAAGGGACGATTACGATTACGAGTACGAGTACGAGGCCTGCTGCATGAACCCGAGGTGCATCCTCTCGAAGGGGGGTTGGTGGTGCCCACCAAGGCGGATCACCGCGAAACTCCCCGTGATCCCAATGATCCTGGAAGCTTCACCTTCGATCGGGTCCCAGAAACGCGGAGGGTTTCCAGACATTAGCCGGGGGTCCAGCCCGGCTCCGCGGGTTCGACCCCCGGTGAGAAGTCCCACCCCGCTCACGACCCCGACAGGGGTCGCAGATCCCATCCCTCAATCCCGCAGGCACACCCTTTCGAACCTCACCTCACCGCCGCCCCACGGCTTAGTCCACCCTCGATCCCCAGCGGGAGGTGAACGGCCACCACACAAAGCAGTATTTCCCCACCACGTTGGTCTTCGGAAAATCCCCCCATCCCCGCGAATCGAAACTGTTCATGGTGTTGTCCCCCATCACCATGTACCGGTCCGGCCCCACCTGGATCTCGGAACTCCCGTTCGGGAAATACGACGCCACATCCTGAAACGGCCGCCCCATCGCCCGGAACACCGTCCCGTTCAGGTGCCCCGAATACTCGCTCTCCGCCGGCGGCCCGGAAAATCCGTACACCTTCCCGAAATGCGGCGTCGTCGCATCCAGCGGCTGCCCGTCAATCACCAGCCGCCGGTCGTCGCCCAGACGCACCCGCTCCCCACCCAGCGCCACCAGACGCTTGATGTAAAACTGGTCGGGTGGCAGCCGGTGAATGCCCCGTGTCTCGAACACGATGATCTCCCCCCGCTGCGGCGGACGGAAGTTATAGGTCAGCCGGTCCACAAAAAGGTGATCCCCCGCCGAATCCCGCAACCGCAGCAGCACTTCGCCCTTCCGGAAGGTCTGGCCCGGCCTCAGCGGCTGAAACGGCTCCGGCCGTTCCCACCCCAGCACCCCACGCAATCCCGTCAGATCCCCGTTGTGCCCGTCCACCGGCGAAAACCAGATCCGATGCGACTTGTCCCACGTCCGCCCCCCCTCCGCGTACCGCACCACGATGTCCTGGTACTTCACCATGAACCGCGAACCCCGCGGCTGGATCCCCAGCACCTGTCCGTCCGCCTCCGCAATCAACTCGTGGTGAAACGTTCCCCGCAACACCCCCGAAAACACCCGCCTCACCATCCCCGGCGTCGCCACATCGGGCCGGTCCCGCAGATCCTCGAAATGCACCCCGTACAAGGTCGGCTGCATCGATCCGGTCGGGATCTTGAACGGCTGCAGAAAGAATGTCCGGATGGCCATGGCCACCCCGATCGCCACCAGAAACACCTCGACGTTCTCCCGGATCGAGGCGTGAGCGTACGGCCGCAGCCACTTCTGCGCACTCTCCTCCAACTTCACCATCCCCGCCTCCAACTGCGCCCGGTCCGGCCCCGACCGCAGCACCCGGTCGAACGCCCGGATCCCCTCGTCGATCCCCGCCACCGCCGCCGCCGACAACTCGTCCCGCTGAAAATTGCGGATCTTCCAAACGTGCTTCCGCACCTCCACCGCATGACGAAACCGCCTCGAAAGGAACCAGCGACACAGCATCGACGGATGCCGGAAACACTGCCGCAACCCCCCGGAAGGCAGGGAAGGTGTCGTTGCGCCCAACGATGTGGCGGCCCCGGGCAAGGTCTCGGCAGTGCTCATGTTCGAATTCGGCTCAGGCCTTGAGCACCTCGATGAAGGCTTCCTGCGGGATGTTCACCGACCCGATCGACTTCATCCGCTTCTTTCCCTCCTTCTGCTTCTCCAACAGCTTCCGCTTCCGCGAAATGTCGCCCCCGTAACACTTCGCGGTGACGTCCTTGCGCAGCGCACTGATGGACTCCCGTGCGATGATCTTCCCGCCGATCGCCCCCTGGATCGCCACCTGGTACTGCTGCCGCGGAATGACGTCCTTCAACTTGGCCGCCAGCGCCCGCCCCCGCCCTTCCGCCTTCGACCGGTGAACAATGCACGAAAAGGCATCCACCGACTCCCCGTTCACCAGCATGTCCAGCTTCACCATGTCCGACACCTCGTACCCGGCCGTCTCGTAATCCATCGACCCGTACCCCCGGGTGATCGATTTGATGCGGTCATGGAAGTCGATCAGGATCTCGTTCAGCGGAATCCGACCCGTCAGCATCACCCGCCTCGTATCCAGCGTCTCCGTGTGCGCAATCACACCCCGCTTCTCCGAAATCAGGTTCATCAGGTCCCCGATGTACTCGTTCGGCGTGATCACAAACGACTTCACCATCGGCTCCTCAATGGCCTCGATGTACGTCACCTCGGGCATGAACGCCGGGTTGTCCACCTCCTTGATCTCCCCGTCCGTCATCATCACCCGGTACACCACCGACGGATACGTCGCGATGATGTCCATCCCGTACTCCCGCCGCAGCCGCTCCTGCACAATCTCCATGTGCAGCAACCCCAGAAACCCGCAGCGAAACCCAAACCCCAGCGCCACCGACGACTCCGTCTGAAATACAAAGGCCGAGTCGTTGAGCTGCAACTTCTCCAGCGCCGCCTTCAAATGCCCGAAATCCGCCGGGTTGATCGGGTAAATCCCCGAAAACACCATCGGATGCACCTCCTGAAACCCCGGCAACGGAGGCGACGGATGACGCGGATCCGTCAGCGTGTCCCCCATCTTCACGTCCTTCGGGCTCTTGATGTTCGCCGTCATGTACCCGGTCTCGCCCGTCGTCAGGCAGTCCCGCACATACGGCTTCGGATTGAAGCTGCCCACCTCCTTGATCTCCACCGTCCGGCCCGAATGCAGCAGCTTCAACTGCGTCCCCGCCCGCAGCTCGCCGTTGAACACCCGCACATGGGAGACCACCCCCTTGTACGTGTCGAAATAGCTGTCGAACACCAGTGTCTGCAACGACGGCGCCCCGGTCGGCTTCGGCGGCGGAACCCGCGCCACAATCGCCTCGAGAATGTCGTCAATCCCGATCCCCTGCTTCGCACTCGCCGCAATCGCCGTGTCCGCCGGAATCGCCAGAATCTCCTCGAGCTGCTGACGCGCCTGCGCCACGTCCGCATGCGGCAGGTCGATCTTGTTGATCACCGGGATGATCGTCAGGTTCTGCTTCATCGCCAGGTGCACGTTCGCCACCGTCTGCGCCTCCACCCCCTGGGCCGCATCGATGATCAGCAACGCCCCCTCGCACGCGCTCAAACTCCGCGACACCTCGTACGCAAAATCCACGTGCCCCGGCGTGTCGATCAGGTTCAGCTCGTACTCCTCCCCGTCCCGCGCCCGGTAATACATCGTCACCGGATGCGCCTTGATCGTGATCCCACGTTCCCGCTCCAGATCCATCGCGTCCAGCAACTGCGCCTGCATGTCCCGCTCCGCCACCGTCCCCGTCCGCTGCAGCAGCCGGTCCGACAACGTCGTCTTCCCGTGGTCGATGTGCGCGATGATCGAAAAATTACGAATATGAGCTGTGTCCATGGGCCTGCAGGCACCGCCGTCCGCCCGACATCCCCACGGAATGCCGCACCCCGACCCCCGGCGACAGGAAGCAAGGTCCCGCGAAGGTAATCGGCGGGCCCCACCAGCCAAGGCAAATCCCTCGATCCTCAGATAGAGGTCCTCAGATTGAGGTTGCACGCATCCCCCTCCATCCAGCACAAACATCCCGATTCCCCGTGCGACTCCGCCCCAAGCCAATCCTTTCCTGCCCTTCCAACAACCCGTCATGAATCGTTCCCCACGTCTTCCAGCCTCGGCCCGCCGCGGGTTCACCCTCATCGAACTGCTGGTGGTCATCGCCATCATTGCCATCCTCGCCAGCATGCTCCTGCCCGCCCTCGCCCGCGCCAAGACCAAGGCCGTCCAGGTCAAGTGCATGAGCAATATCCGCCAGCTCGGCCTCGCCATCCGCATGTACGCCGACGAAGACCCCCGCGAACGCTTCCCCAATTGCACCGGCGCCGCCTGGCCCTGGGACCTCCCCGCCGCCGCCGCCAACGCCTTCGTCCGCAACGGCGGCACCCGCAACATCCTCTACTGCCCCGGCTTCTCGAAGCAGAACAACGACGAACTCTGGGCCTTCACCACCGGCAACCTCGGCGAAGTCGCCGCCGACAACGCCACCGGCTATCGCGTGGTCGGCTACGCCGTGGCCTTCCAGGGATCGGGCCGGGTCCGCGCCACCAATATCACCGAATCCATGCAGCCCGCCCCCTGGCGCATGTCCGACGGAACGATGTATGACCCCGGCCCTTCCGCCCGCGTGGTCGCCGCCGATGCCACCCTGTCCAATGGCGAGAACGAACAGGAGCGCACCCGCAACAGCTACGTCCGCGTCGATGGCGGCTGGCGCGGCCACCAGGCCGCCCACCTCAACAGCACCGGCAAACTCCCCGAAGGCGGCAACCTCCTCATGCTCGACGGCCACGTCGAATGGCGGAAGTTCAACCTCATGCGCGTCCGGACATCCCCCAACCAGTCATCCCCAGCGTTCTGGTGGTAGCCCCCCCGGCCCGGCCTGCCGCGCCTACTGCTGCCCCGCCCGCTGCAGCGGATCCCAGTAGCGCGAGTTGATCAGGCCCCGGGCGCCCCCGGTCAACGGGTCCACCGGCGGATTGATCGAGGTGCTCTTTCGCACCTCGGCATGCCCGTCGTTGAAGACCACAACGCCGTTGTTGCCATGCCGGGTGTTGTCGATGCCCTCCAGAAACGAATTCCCCGTGCCATCCCGCATCCCCGACGTCGGCCACCACAGGCTGCTGCTCCACTGCAGACTCGGCGTCGGCATGGAGTCGCCCACACAGACGTTCTCGGCCGGGCTGACAATGCTGGTCCGCTTGAACCACGGCGCTGAACTGAACTGGAAGCCCCCCACACTCACGCTCTGCGGGGTGTAGGGGTGCAACCCCAGGAAATAGGCGTTCATCCCGTACCCCACCCGGTGGGCATCGAACGCCCAGTCCCAGCGCAGATTGTGGTCCAGACGCCGCCCCTTGATGCTCGGGCACCGGAAGTAGTTGCTGGCGCTGGTGTCCCCGTACCCGACAATCGTCCGCCCCCACCAGTTGGTCAGGGACGGCCCGGCTGCGTCGGTGGTGAGGTTGTGGTTCCGATGCCCCGGAAACGTGTCGTTCCCGTCGTCGGTGTACAACTGCATGAACAACCCGATCTGCTTCAGGTTGTTCATGCACTTGATCCGGTCCGCCTTCATCTTCGCCTTCGCCAGCGCCGGCAACAGCATGCTGGCCAGGATCGCAATGATGGCGATCACCACCAGCAATTCGATCAGCGTGAATCCCGGACGGCGGCATCCAGGACGGCAAAACTCCAGGCGGCTCGTGCGCGCCGGAACGGTTGTCGGATGTGAAATCATGCTCCTCCCTCCTTGGCTTCGATCGATCATGGGCGTGAATGATTTCAATAATGATCCCACCGGGATAGGCAAGCCCCGTTTCACACCCTCGTTGACGTCCGGTGCATCCCGGAGTTGTGGGTGAGAAGGCAGCGAATCGGAGGGACGAGCTCCGCGAGTCCTCAACCCAACGCTCCACACCCTTGCGGCCTCGTGGAACCCGGCCGGCCGCGGCGACCCTCCGCGACGTTCGCACCTCTCCCCACGACTCCGGGATGCACCGGTTGACGTCCTGACTTTGCCATGCAAAGTTTGCGCGGTGAAAGACGCCTGGGCGGCCGACACTCTCCAAGTCATCCGCAACCTGATGGAGCGCTCCGCCGTGTACCGGCGCACCCTCGCCCCCATCTGCCTCGCCGTCGGAATTCTCGGCCTCGCCGCCGGCGCCTTCGGCTGGTTCCAGGACATCGACACCGCCCGCGGCTTCGCCGCCTACTGGATGGTCGTCGCCGGGGTCGCCCTCGCCCTCGCCCTCGGGGTCGTCCGCCAGCAGGCCCTCCGGGATGCCGAACCATTCTGGTCCCCCCCCGCCCGCCGCGTCGCCCAGGCCATGCTCCCTTCCCTCTTCGCCGGTGTCCTCGCCGGTCTCGTCATCCTCCTGCCCGCCTGGCGCGATCCCCTCCACGCCTGGTGGCTCCCCGGCGCCTGGATGCTCACCTTCGGCACCGCCACCCACGCCGCCGGATTCTTCATGCCCCGCGGCATCAAACTCTTCGCCTGGCTCTTCGCCACCCTCGGCGCCGCCCTCCTCCTCTACGTCAACGCCCGCTCCTACGCCGCCGGCATGCCCTCCCTCCGACACGCCCACGCGGTCATGGGCCTCGCCTTCGGCGGACTTCACTTCGCCTACGGTCTCTACCTGGCGGTGACGGAACGACGGGCCCGCCGCGCGTGAACCCAGAACCCTTCCTGCAGCTCGACCGGGTCATCCACGAGAAGGGACGCCTCGCCATCATGTCCCTCCTCGCCGCCTCCCCTTCCCTGCTCTTCACCGAGATCCGCGACACCCTCCGCATGACCGACGGCAACGCCACCACCCACCTCCGCACCCTTCACGAGGCCGGGTATGTCGCCGTCACCAAGTCCCTCGAAGGCGGCCGCTCCGCAACCAGCTACTCCCTCACCCCAACCGGCCGCCAGGCCTTCGCCGGGTACCTCCTGCTCCTCGAGGAGATCGTCGCCCAAACCCGGCCCCGACAACCCTGATCTCCGCCACTCCAGTCCACCCCGGACCTCCACCCCATCACTTTGCCAAACAAAGCCCTCAACCCCCAGCCCCCGCATCGCCCATGAAGATCCTCCGCGCCGCCCATCTCGGCATGTGCTTCGGCGTCCGCGACGCCATCACCCTCGCCCGCCAGGAGGCTGCCGCCGGCCCCGTCACCGTGCTCGGCGACCTCGTCCACAACGAAACCGTCCTCTCCCAGCTCCGCCATCAGGGCGTCCGCTTCGAACCCCGGCTCGACACCGTGCAGACCCCCACCGTCGTCATCACCGCCCACGGCGCCTCGGAACGGCGCCTCGCCGAAGTTCGCGATCGCGGACACCGCCTCATCGAGGCCACCTGCCCCCTCGTCCGCTTCGCCCACGAACGCCTCGCCGCCCTCGTGCGACAAGGTTTCCATCCCGTGATCGTCGGACAACGAAACCACGTCGAGGTGCGTGGCATGACCGAAGACCTCGCGGCCTTCGACGTCGTCCTCGATGACGCCGATGTCGCCTCCGTGGCGTCCCACCAAAAATTCGGCGTGGTGGCCCAGACCACCCAGCCGCTCTCCCGCGTTCGCCATCTCCTCGCCCTCCTTCAAACCCGGTTCCCCGACAGCCAGATCCAGTTCGCCGACACCGTCTGCCTGCCCACCAAGCGACGGCAGCAAGCCGCCGAAGACATCGCCGCCCAAAGCGATGTGGTGGTCGTCGTCGGCGGCGCCCACAGCAACAACACCCGCGAACTGGTCGCCACCTGCCGCCGCTTCGGTGCCCGTGCCCATCACGTTCAAACCGCCGGCGATCTCCAGCCCGAATGGTTCCAACCCGGCGACTCCGTCGGCATCACCGCCGGCACCTCAACCCCCGACGAAACCATCGACGCCGTCGAAGCCCGGCTTCTCGAGTGGGCCGGCACCCATTCCCAACCCGCCCTCGCCCCCTCTCCACGCGAAATCGTCCCCGTCAGCCTCCGATCCTGACCCAGCAGCCCAGCAGGGCGACTCGGGATTGGCGATTCGGGCCCGTGCACCCGTGCACCCGTGCATCCGTGCATCCCGGAGTCGTGGGGAGAACGGCGAACCTCGCGCAGCGCGCAGCGTTGCCTCGGAGGGCCGCGTTCCACGAGGCCACAATGGCGCGAAGCGTTGGGTCGCACCTAGTTATATGGTCAGGCACTTTTTATTGACGTCACATTCCGAAGCACGTCAACATAAAGTCAGGCTCAGTATTATTGACGCTCTCAAACATAAAGTCAGACTCTCTATTATTGACGCCACATTCCCTTTCCCTCCCTCCCGGCAACCCCGGAAAACCCACTCGACCGCCCACTCTGACCCACTCGCAGATCGTCAACAACGATCTGCCAGACTGGTTAAATGCGAGCGGTCAATTTCATTTCGACTGTCTTATTAAACACGTCCCGTCCGCACCTGCGCAGCGCAGAAAGGCGAATCGAAGCAGCCCCACCCTTCTCCGCCCCGTAAGCGTCGCCGCGAACAGACGTTCCGCACAGGAAGCGCACACCTTTCCTCCCCCCCCAACGATTCCCCATTCCCCATTCGCCCCCCCATCACCCCGCGAACTGAAGATCATGCAACCGCCGGTACAGCCCCCCGCGCGCCAGCAATTCCTCATGGGTGCCCGTGTCCACAATCCGACCCGCCTCCATCACCACGATCCGGTCCGCCTTCTGAATCGTCGATAGCCGGTGCGCGATGCACAAGGTGGTCCGCCCCTGGGTCAATTCCTCCAAGGCCGCCTGAACCCATCGTTCCGACTCCGAATCCAGCGCGCTGGTGGCCTCGTCCAGCACCAGGATGGGCGCGTCCCGCAGCAGCGCCCGAGCGATCGCCAGGCGCTGGCGCTGGCCCCCCGACAACGCCGTCCCCCTTTCCCCGATCGGCGCGTCGTACCCCTGCGGTCGCGCCCGGATGAACTCCTCCGCGTGCGCGTGTCGCGCCGCCGCCTCGATCTCCGCGTCGGTCGCCCCCAACCGCCCCATCCGGATGTTGGCCCGGATGGTGTCGTTGAAGAGCAGCGTCTCCTGGGTGACAATCGCCATCCGGTCCCTCAAGTCCCGCAGCCGCACATCCCGCAGGTCCACCCCGCCAATCCGCACGCTCCCCCGGTTCGGATCGATGAACCGCAACAGCAGGTTGGTCACCGTCGTCTTCCCCGACCCGCTCGGCCCCACCAGCGCCACCAACTGCCCCGGCGCCACCGTGAGATTGAAATCGCGCAACACGGGCTCGTCGTCGTACCGCACCTCGACATCCCGAAACTCGATCGCGGCGTCCCGGACCTCGAACGGCACCGGATCGGGCCGCTCCTCGATCCCGGGCGGCGTGGCCAGGATCGGAAACAGCCGCTCGCCCGCCGCCCGCCCCTGTTCGAGCAACCCCCACAACCGGCTCACGTTCTTCACCGGCTGGTAAAGGAGGAAAAGGGCCCCCACGAATGACGAGAAGTCCCCCGCCGATGGGCGTTCCCCCTCGGGCGAACGCATCACGTAGTAGAGCATGAGGCTCACCCCCACCGCACCGAACGCCTCGATCGCCGGCCCCGGCAGTTCGGCCGCCCGGAACAGCCTTCGCAACTGGCTGGTGATTCGGCGTGACGTCTCGGCAAACCGCTCCGTCATCAGCGTCTCGAGATTGAACGCCTTCACCACCCGTGCCCCGGTGAAGTTCTCCTGCATCTGATCGCTCAACTCGGCCGTATGCGTCTGGGCCGCCTTCCAGGACCGCCGCACCTTCCGCCCGTAAACCACGATCGGCACCACCACCAGCGGGAACACCACCAGCGCCACCGATGTCAGCCGCGGCTGCATCACCACCAGGTACGCCACCAGCGACACGATCGTCGCCGGATCCTTCGCCAGCGTCGAAAACCCCAGCGACACCGCCTGCTGCACGGCCACCGTATCGTTGATCAACCGCGACAGCAGATCCCCCGTGCGCGCCCCGTGGAAGTACCCGAGCGACAACCGCTGCAAATGCCCGAAGATCGCCACTCGCACGTCATGCACCGTGGCCGTCCCCGCCCAATGCATGCAGTACAGGCTCAGAAACGCCCCCATCCCCCGCATCAACATCGCCACCGGCACGCTCGCAATCACCGCGATCAACGCCCACGAATCCGCCTCGAGCCGCAAATGCGCCATCGCCCCCTCGAGCGTCTCCCGCAGAAACCCCGGAACCCGCGCCAGCGAATCCGACAACGTCCGCGCCCCCTCCGTCGGAAAGATCGCGTCGAACACCAGCTTCACCGACAGCAGCAGCAGCGCGCTGCCCAGGGCATGAATCAGCCCGCACCCCAACCCCAGCCACAACCGGCGCTGATGGGGACGCGCAAACCGCCAGAGCTGTCGCAGAAATGCCGCCATGAACTTCCGCAGGCCCGACTCTGACCGGCCCACCCTGCCTTGGGAAATCGCAATCCTTCCCGGACACAAATCCCCTTTCCTCCCTCTCCGCACCCTCGCAAACTCCCCCCATGCCCATCGCCGGCCGACCGCTTTTCCGCGCCGCCACCCTCCTGGCCGCCTGCCTCGCCGCTGCCACCCTCCCCGCCGCCGAATCCATCCGCCCGACCGATTCCTCGGGCCGCCCCCTCAACCTCGATTTCGAAACCGGCGATCTCCGCGACTGGAAGGCCCAGGGCGACGCCTTCCTCGGCCAGCCAATCCGTGGCGACACCGTCAAGCCCCGCCGCGGCGACATGGAAAGCGGTCACCAGGGCGAATACTGGATCGGCGGGTTCGAGAAGGTCGGTGACGATCCCCAGGGCACCCTGACCTCGGTCGCCTTTCCCGTCACCCAGCCCTGGGCCAGCTTCCTCGTCGCCGGCGGCGCTCACGCCAACACCCGTGTCGAACTGGTCCGCGCCGACACCGACGAAGTGTTCTTCCGCTCCACCGGCTACGAACACGAAACCCTCCGCCCCGTGGTGGTGGACCTCCGCGAACTCCAGGGCCGCTCGATCTTCATCCGCCTCGTGGATCGCCAGAGCGGTCACTGGGGCCACCTCAACTTCGACGATTTCCGCTTCCATGCCGCCCGGCCCCGGTTCGCCAATGCCCTCGATCCCCGCCAGATCGCCGAGGAACCCCCCGCCGACATCGTCCCCTTCGCCGGTCTTTCCCCCGAGGAAGCCGTCCGCGCCATCTCCCTCCCCGAAGGCTTCCAGGCCCACCTCTTCGCCGGCGAACCCGACATCCGCCAGCCCATCGCCTTCTGCCTCGACGACCGCGGCCGCGTGTGGGTCGCCGAAGGCCATTCCTATCCCCGCCGGCGCAGCCATCCCCCCCGCGAGGATCGCCCCCCCACCGACGACCTCTCCCAACCCACCGAGGCCCAACTCAAGGACATCTTCGGCGGACTCGACCGCATCCTCGTCTTCGAGGACACCAACGGCGATCACCGCTTCGACCGCCGCACCGTCTTCCTCGAAAACCTCAACCTCGTCAGCGGTCTCGAAATCGGCTTCGGCGCCCTCTGGATCGGCGCCGCCCCCTACCTGATGGTGGTGCCCATCGCCGATGGCGACGCACCCCGCCCGGCCGGACCGCCTCGCATCCTCCTCGATGGGTGGGATTACGTGGCCGACACCCACGAAACCCTCAACACCTTCACCTGGGGACCCGATGGCTGGCTCTACGGCTGCCACGGCGTCTTCTGCCCGTCCCACGTCGGCAAGCCCGGCACCCCGGCCGAACGCCGTCAGCGCGTCGATTGCGCCGTCTGGCGCTACCACCCCGTCCGGCACGACTTCGAGGTGTTCGCCGAAGGCACCAGCAACCCCTGGGGCATCGACTTCGATGAGGACGGTCAGCTCTTCCTCGAAGCCTGCGTGATCCCGCACTTCTGGCACATCATCCAGGGCGCCCGCTACCAGCGCCAGGGCGGCCAGCACTACTCGATCACCCTCGAGGAAAAGGAACGCTGCCTCCCCCACCTGCCCCGCAACGCCCCGCGCCACCTCAATCCCTTCATCTACCAGGATATCCAGTCGCACGGGGACCACGTCCACTGGGCCGGCTCCCGCGGACCCCACGCCGCAAACGCCCGCAGCGACGCCGTCGGCGGCGGCCATGCCCATGCCGGCCTCATGGTCTATCTCGGCGGCACCTGGCCCGACAAATACCGGCACCAGATCCTCATCGGCAACATTCACGGCCAGCGCCTCAACACCGACTTCGCCGAACGCCAGGGCTCCGGCTACGTCGGCCGCCATGCCCCCGACTTCCTCAACTTCAACGACACCTGGAGCCAGACCCTCAACCAGCTCTACGATCAGGACGGCTCCATGTACATCATCGACTGGTACGACCGGAACCAGTGCCATCACAACCGCGAGGACGGCCACGACCGCTCCAACGGCCGCATCTACAAGGTCGTTTACAACAATCAGCCGGTCTCGCGCGTGGACTTCGCCCGCCTCTCCGATCTCGAACTCGTCGCCAACATGGCCGAACTCCGCGAGTTCGCCGTCCGCCATTCCCGCCGCGTCCTCCAGGAACGCGCCGCCCGCGGCGACTTGTCCCCCGCCGTCCACCCCGCCCTCCTCGACCAGTTGCGCTCACGACCCGAACGCCGCGTCCGGCTCCGCGCCCTCTGGGCTCTCCACGTCACCGACGGCGCCCCCGAACCCCTCCTCCTCGCCCTCCTCCGCGATGCCGACGAATACCTCCGCGCCTGGGCCATCCAGTTCCTCGCCGAACACCGCCGCCCCAGCCCGACCGCCCTCGCCGAATTCGCCCGCCTCGCCCGCGAAGACGCCTCGCCCTTCGTCCGCCTCTACCTCGCCGCCGCCCTCCAGCGCACCCCGGTCCCCCAGCGCCACCCCATCCTCGAACCCCTCATCGCCCGCGCCGAGGACGCCACCGACCATAACCTCCCCCTCATGTACTGGTTCGCCATGGAACCGGTCGTGGGCGCCAACCCCAACCTGGGACTCGCCTGGCTTTCCCACGCCCGCATCCCCCTGCTGCGCCAGTTCATCACCCGCCGCCTGGCCAGCGAGGCCCTCCTCGCCACCCACTAACCCCACCACCCCCCCCCGTCTCCCGCCCGCCATGCCCGGGCTCCTCGCCAGACTCCGTCGCGGCACCTCGGACTTCCTCCGGCTGACCCGCTTCTTCCAGTCGCAGGCGGATCCCTGGGAACGACTCGCCATCCGCGTCGCCGCCCGCGCCTTCGGACTGGCCAGCGAACGCCAGTTCCTCGATTACCTCGACGGCCCCAGCCGCGTCCCCATCGCCTCCCTCGAAGACCTCTGCAACTGGCTCCGCGACTGCGAGGCGCTCGATGACCAGACCCTCTTCTTCCAGGCCGACTTCTGGCAGCACCCCGTCACCTTCGAACACCTCCGCAAAGGGGATTGCGAAGACCATGCCCTCTGGGCCTGGCGCCAGCTCCATCGCCTCGGCTTCCACCCTCTCTTCATGGCCGGCCTCTGGAACGACACCGCCCATGCCTGGGTCACCTTCGAAGACCGCGGCGCCCCGATCCTTCTCGAATCCACCGCCAAGTCCGGTCCCCTGACCCAGCCCCTCCCGTCCGTCCGCGATCGTTACTGCCCCGCCCTCGCCGTCGATGTCTCCGGCCGAACCTTCGTGTACCAGGGCTACCCGCGCTTCCTCGCCGCCGCCCGCCCCACCCTGCCCCCGCGCTGAACCCCGCCGCCCGGTGTCCACGCTTCCGCGTGCCCGAATCCCCCCTCCGTTCGGTGTACACGCTTCAGCGTGTAAGAGTCCCCCCCCGTTCGGTGTCCACGCCTCAGCGTGCCCGAGTCCCCCTCCGTTCGGTGTACACGCTTCAGCGTGCCTTCCCCCTCAGATCAACGCCTTGGTATGATCCACCTTCACAATCGTCGTCCCCGCAATCCGGTCGTGCCACGATTGGAACTGGTCGTCCCACACCACCCAGAAAAATCCAAACCCCAGCGGCAACAGCGACACCAGACTCCCCAGCATCCGAACTGCCGACACCGACCAGTCCACCCTCCGTCCGTCCAGCCGCACAATCCGCATCCCCAGCACCGCCCCTCCCAGGGTCGTCCCCTTCCACGCCCACATCACCAGGTGGTACGCCCCCAGCAACAGCCAGAAGGACCGCACCTCCCCGAACGTGATCGCGTTCACAAAGCCCACCACCAGGCCGTCGATCAGCGCCGCTCCCAGCCGTGGCCAGAACCCCACCCGCACCGCCAGCACCGGATCCATTTCATTCAGGGAAACGATGGGCGCAGCCATCCTGGGCAGCGGCGGCGGGGCAGTCGCCCCCGGGGCCGATCGTGCCGGTTCCGCCTCCCCAAATCCCGTACCCGGTTCCACACCCGGTTCCACCGCCGGTGCCACCCCCTGCTTCGCATCGTGCGGGCCCGCTCCCGACTCCACCCCAGGCGTCCCGGGAACCCCCACCATCGCCTGCGTCGCCGGCCCCGTCGCACCCGCCATCAACCCGGACGCCGCCCGCGCCGCCTCGGGCGACAGCGAAGCCGGACGCGTCGGCCCCGGGAACGTCGGACGCCGCTCCCGTCGCAGCGCCTCGAACATCTGGATCAACGCCGCCCCCACACCCCACGGCACCACCAGCCAGTACACCGCAAAACCCACCACCGGGATCATGTACGACAAATAGAAAAGCACCGAGCCCACCAGCACCGCCACCACCGGCGCCTGCATCCCCGCCCAACCCACCCCCCGTCCCAGCGCAACCCCCGTCGCCCCGTACACCGCCACCCGCCCGAACACGCAGACCGCAAAGAACGCCAGCAGGATGAGCGGCGTCGCCACCATCGTGAAACTCAGCAGAATCGACACCGGCCCCACCAGCACGCACGCCAGCAACCCCACCAGGAACGACCGCGCCGGCTGCTCCCGCAGGATCTCCATGCACCCCTGCAGCGGCCGCGCAAACACCGCCGCAATCACCAGGTGAAACAACAGGAACAGTCCCGTCACCACCCACACCCAACCCAGCCGCGGCGGAAACGGCCGCAACAGAAACACTCCCTGGACCAGATACTCCTTCCCCCAATCGAGATACCGCATGATCGGCCCCAGCGACACAATCTCCGGACGCCCCCGGATCTCCGCCAGCGGATCCACCTCCGGCGGTGTCCCCACCGCCACCATCCCGCCCCGCACCCGCGCCTCGGGCCCCAGCTTCCCCCGGGTCAAAATGAGCACCACATCGCCATCGACCTGCCCGTTCAACTCCACCTCGCCCAGCACCACCACCAGATCCCCGCGCACCCGCCCCGTGATCCGCGCCTTGCCCAGCACCACCACCGCGTCGCTGTCCACATCCCCCTCGATCACTGCCGAACCCCGCACCACCACCACCTGCTCGGCCACCTGGTTCGTCCGCACCACCGCATCGCCGCCGATGCTCACCACCTGGTGCAGTCGATGCCGCTGCCCCGCCGGCGCTTCCGCACGTCGTTCCACCGGTGCCGCATTGGCGTTCGCCTCCTGGCCCCCTGGCTCGATGGGCTGACCCGCGGCCAGCATCCATCCCAAAACGGCGACGCCCGGCAGAACCCTCCAGGCCGTCGCAATGGGTCGATCCAACTTCATAAGCCGTCTCCTTTTTTCAAATCCGTTGCGACACCAGGCGATAACAGAACGTCCCCAGCCCCAGCGTCGTGAGATAACAGGCCCCCGCCACCGCGGCCGCCCCCCAGATCCATGCCGGCCCCAGCGTTCCCGCCACCGCCAGCCCCGCGTTCGTCAGCGTTCCCAGCACGCCCGCCGCCACCTCCAGGTACCCCGCCACCGCCAGCGCCTCCTGCGCCATCCATCGATAGCCCGCCCCGTCCGATCCGCCCCAGCCCGCTGACAACACCAGCACGGCCAGCGCCGTGGTCAGTCCCAGAAACATCCAGCGCGCCGGCCCGGGCCAGTGTTGAAACGACTTGCGCCACCACGGCAGTCGCTGGCGCTCGGCGATCGCCTGCCGCACCCGGGGCATCAGCGTCGCCGGGGCGCTCCGCTCGGGCAGCGCCCGCAGGGCACGATCCACCGCCTGCTCCAGTTCCTGCTCCGGACTCGGCCGCATCAAGAGGGGATGTCGAATGATCTTCATGGCTCAGTGGCTCAGTGGGCGGTGCGCGCCTCGTCGGCGAATTCGGCGCGGTTCGCCCCGATCTGCAGTTTGCGTCGCAGGGCCTCCCGGCCCCGATGGATATCCGTCTTCAGTTTGCTCAGGGAAATCTTCAACTGCGCGGCGATCTCCTCGTAACTCAGGTCCTCAAAGTGAAACAGCACCAGCGGCACCCGCTGGCTCGCCGGCAACGTCTGCAACACCTGCTCCAGCATCTCCCGCCGATCCCCCGTCCCCGCCTCCATCACCGCCCGATCCTCCACCGGCACATCCCACGCCCGCTCGTCCCGGTCGTCGTCCCCGCTCCCCATCTCCGAAAAAAACCGCCATCGCGCCCGGTACCGCTGCAAATGATTCAGGCACAGGTTCCGCGTCACCGTCTTCAACCACCCGCCCGCCGTCACACTCTGTCCCAGATCGTCGAACCGCTCGTAGGCCCGCACAAAAACCTCCTGCGCCACGTCCTGCGCTTCCGCGTCGTTCCCAAGCAGCCGCGACGCGGTCGAAAAGACCATGTTCTGGTAGGACCTCATAAAGTCCTCGAAGTTGTCCTGGTTTGTGATCACCTGGCCCGAGCCCTGTTTGGCGCCTGGCAACAGCACACAGCCGGGACCCGGAAGTTGCGCCGAACTGCCATCCCAACGCAATGAGGGCCGCCCTCACGGCCCCAACCGCCGCAGCATCTCCCCCGCCAGCCGTTCCTCCGGTCGGGCCAGCATCAGTCTCTCAAGAATCGTCCGGGCCCACACCGGATCCTCCGCCGCATACGCCGACGCCACCAGAATCGCCTGCGCATACCCCCCGGTGTAGTCCCGACTCCCCGCCGCACTCGCCAGGTACTCCTCCACCGCCTCCCGCAACATCCCCCCGCTCTCCCGCACCAGGCCCGCCAGATGACGGTCCCGCGCCCGCCGGAACGCTTCCAATCGTCCCCGCCATAACCCCGCATCCTCCCCCGCCAGCCACCCCTCGAAGTCCGCTTCACCCGCCTCGATCAACGCCCCCAATCGCTGCGCCGGACTCGCCTCGGGCCGGTACGCCGCCGCCGGCGCCCGGAACAACACCAGCGGCCGGTCGTCCGTCGCCACCTCCGCCCCGTCCGCAAACGCCCGCAACCGCGCATTCCCCATCACCTGGCACCCGAGCACGCGCGGCACCGTCTGCATCGCCACGGCTGCCAACGCCTCAGACAGCGACGCACCCGCCAGCCGACGGCCAAGCGCCTCCGGATCCACCGGCCCCAGGTCGCGCCCCCCCACCAATCCCACCACCGGCGCATCCACATTGAAACGCAACAACCACAGCGTCGCCTCCGGAAACACCTCCAGAAACGTCCGCGCCACCACCCGCAGCGACGCCCCGTCCATCTGGTGCACCGGCAGCCACTGGCAGACCAGCCCCCCCGGCGCCAATCGACGTCGCAGCGCCGCAAAATGCTCCCGCGTGTACAGGAACCCCGCCCCGTCCTCCGCCGGATGGAACAGGTCCGCCACGATCACATCGTACTCGCCGGCGGCCGCCCTCACGAAACGCCGCGCATCCGCCACCCACCAGCGGAACCGGTCCCGATCCCGCAAGGCCGCGTTCTCCGGCTCGAATTCAGGCAGACACGCCACCACTTCCGGCAGCAGTTCCACCCCGTCCGCCCGCAACCCCGGGTGCGCCGCAGCGGCCGCCAGGCTGATCCCCGTGCCCATTCCCAGAAACAACGCCCGTTCCGGTCCCGGATGCAGCAGCAATGGCAGATGCGCGTGCCGTCGCGCCGCCCCAGCCGTGGCCGTGCCCCCCTGCTGAAACCGGTTGTTCACCCGCAACACCCGGTGCCCGTCCGCCGTCCGCACCACCGTCACCGTCGCCAGCGGCCCCTCCTCGTGCCGCACCACCGTGGCCCCCGGCGGCAGATCCAGCCACCGCACCCGCCCCGGCAGAAACGGCACCAGCATCGCCGCCAAGACCGGCCCCACCCAACGCCATCCCCCCCACGGCCGCGGCACCAGAATCCCGTAGCCCAGCGCCAACGCCACCAGCGTCCATTTCCAGCCCAGCAACGGCAGCATCCACCCCAGGAACACCGGGCCCGACAGCGCCGCCCCCAGCGTGTTCCACGCCACCACCCGCCCCACCCCGCCCCGCTCCGTCCGCGCCGCCTGCGCAAGGGACGCAAACAACGCCCCCATCAGCACCGTCGGCACCAGGAACACCGCCAGCGCCAGGACCACTTCCCCCCCCACCGGCCCCGCCCAACCCGTTCCCCAGGCCAGCCACCACGCCCCGTTCACCATCACCCACACCTCCGCCACGCAGACCACCGCCAGCCCCGAAACCCAGCCGCCCAATCCCGGAACCCAGCCCCGACGCTCCAACCCCCGCAGCAATCCCGCCCCCAACGCCGTCCCCGCCAGAAACACCGACAACGCCGCCGCAAACGTCACCACCGTGTTCTCCGTCACCTGCGCCAGCACCCGTACCCCAAGCAGTTCGTAGCCGATCCCGAGCATCCCGGTCAGCCAGGCCGTCACCCAAAGACGCCTTCGCCCGGTGACCTCGGAACCGGCGGCCCCTGAACCGGCAAATCGCCCATCGCCCATCGCCAATCCGGACGACCGCTTTCCATCCGCATTCCCAGGCTCCGCCATCCCCGACTCCGCATCCCGCCCACTCCCGTCTGGAACCCGCCCCCCCCAGACCCAGGCCACCACCCCGCAGACCCCCTGCACCCCCGCCGCCATCCACAACGTCGCGCCAAACCCGAACGTCGGCATCGCCCAGCCCACGGCCGCCACCACGCCCACCACCGCACCGGCCGTATTGAACGCGTACAACCGCGCCACCGCCCTGCCATCCCTCACCCAGGGCGCCACCGCCCGATCCATCGCCGGCAACGTCCCCCCAAGCGCCGCCGCCGCCGGACCCACCACCGCCAGCGGAACCCACCACGCCACCGCCGCCTGCCGCATCCACGACCCCTCCAACCCGATCCATTCCAGTGCCAACCCGTTCACCCAGCCCAGCAACGGCGTCGTCAACGCAATCCAACCGGCACAAAAAAACTCCAGCCCCGCATACCACCGCGCCGGACATCGGCTCGCGCTCACCCGCCGGTCCAACGCCCAGGCCCCCACCGACAACCCCGCAAAATACGCCGCCACCACCCCCATCAACGAAGGCAACTCATGCCCCAATCCCGCGCTGAACACCCGCACCCAGGCCAGTTGCGCCGCCAACCCCGGCGCCCCGGACACCAGGAACAACCATGGCAATCCCCAGCGCTGGAAGCTGGGCCGCATCAACCCGCCTCTCTCACATCCAGAAAGCCCCTTCATCCGCGTCAAGAACGCCATCGAAATCCAAATCCGAATCGGAATCGAAATCGAAATCGCGATCGACACCGCAGGCTCCATCAAGCCTGCACACCCAACGAAAGACGCCCAAACCCCGTGCCCCCACGTCCCCGCCCAGCCAGAACCGCTGGGTGTCCACGCTTCAGCGTGAGCCTCCCAATCCACCCCACGATGCCTGCCTCACAATTCGGTGAACAATCTCCGGCGTCAGGCCAATGCCCAAGTCGAATGCCCTCTCCACGTGCGATTCCATCGCATCGTTACGGCTGAGAGGCGCAGCCTCCCCATTCCCCATTCGCTATTCGCCATTCGCCTCCCCTCCCACTACCGTGCCGCCATGCGCCCATCGCATGCCGTCCTCGGAATGCTCCTTGCCGCCATGGCCGCCCTCGTCGGCGGCTGCGGTTCGGATCCCGGCGCCGGTGCCTCCGCCACCCCTTCCACCCTCTCCACTCCACCTGCCCCCACCACGGCCACCGAACCTCCCACCCCGCCCGCGCTGACCGCCCAGGTTACCAGCACCGGGGAAGACCCCGGGGATTTCGAGGAAATCGACAGCCTCGACGACCTGCTCCGCAGCGACGCCGACCGCGCCATGGATCTCATGGAAACGGGCGATGCCGCCCTGGAAGCAGGGCGCCTCGGCGAGGCCATTGCGTCGTACCGGGAAAGCCTCCGTCTCGCTGCCGATTCCGAATCCGTCCACTTCAACCTCGCCATCGCCCTCGCCGCCACCGGCCAGACCAACGAAGCCGTCCGCCACTACGGAGACGCCATCCGGCTCGCCCCGGACTACGCCGAAGCCCACAACAACCTGGGCAATCTGCTGGTTCGCATGGGGCGCCCCGAGCAGGCCATCCCCCATTTCGAACAGGCCGTCCGCATCAATCCCGACCACGCCATCAACCACAACAACCTCGGCACCGCCCTTGGCCGGCTCCGACGCACCCTCGAAGCCGCCGCCGCCTTCGAGCGGGCCCTCTCCCTCCAACCCGACTACCCCGAAGCCCGCTGCAATTTCGGCAACGCCCTCCTCGTGCTGGGAGATCCCGACGGTGCCACCCTTCAGTTCGAGGAAGTCCTGCGACTCCGCCCCGATTTCGCCCCGGCCCGCGCCGGACTCCAGCGCGTTGCCGCCCTCCGGAGCAACCGCTGACTCCAACGGTGCCTGGAGTTTGGCCATTTCTCGGGCGCTGGCGCCGCGAAATCCCAGGCGGCGGCCGTGATGATCATCCAGTCGCGGCGGAACGTGCGGACCGAACATCCCATCCGCGAAGGCATGCCATGGGCGTAGATCGAGACCGGGTCAGCCTGAGCGCGTCAAGTCCAGGTGTGAGCGTCATGGGGGCGGAGATGGTGCCTGCCGCCAACGGCCGGTCCGTGGGCAGCTGGCCGACGGCATTCGGCAGTTCGGTGACGACGTTCGCGGTGACCTTCGGGAGCTCTGGAGACGCCTCGTCTTTTCGCTGCTGGCAGGCAACGACGACGACCATCTCCGCAACCACGGGTTCCTGATGCGAAGATCCGGGCATCGGTCGCTCTCACCGGCCTACGATCTCAACCCGGTTCCGCAGATGGACCGGGCGCAAACGCCGAAGACCGCGGTGACGGAGGAACAGGAAGCCCCGAGCGTCGCCGTCGCTCTGGACGCGGCCCCGCGATTCGGCCTCCGTCCGGCCGAGGCGAAGCCGATATTGCGCGAGGTCTTGGCCGCGGTGGTGGATTGGCGCCAGACGGCCCGTCGGCTGCGGCTGTCCAAAGGCTCGGTGGCAGCGTATGCGAGCGCCTTCGAGCACTCGTTTCTGGAGGAGGCCACGGGGTTGGTCGGATAGGTGGGGACGATCTTCAGTCTTACGACGTGCTCTTCGAAACCCCTTGCCAGCCCCCCACCCCCCGGGGCACTCTCTCCCTGTCGACCGCGACGCGGGGTGGAGCAGCCCGGTAGCTCGTCAGGCTCATAACCTGAAGGTCCTAGGTTCAAATCCTAGCCCCGCAACCAATTTACGAAGGATCCGGGCCCCCATCAGGTCCGGATTCTTCATTTCGGCGGGTCATGGTAACCGTGTCGAAAAGGGACAAGCGACCGCCCGTTTGCCTCGTCATTGCCGGTCCGAATGGCGCCGGCAAGACCACTTTCGCCCGGGAATTCCTTTCCCAGGAGCTCGGGATCCTGCACTTCGTCAACGCCGACCTCATTGCCGCTGGACTCTCCCCATTGAAACCCGAGTTGGCTGCCCTCGCCGCGGGTCGGCTCCTGCTTGCTGAACTGGATCGCCTCGCTGCCGCCCGGCTGGACTTCGCCTTCGAAAGCACCTTGAGCGGGCGGACCTATGCCACGCGTCTGCGGCAGTGGAAGGCGGAGGGTTATCGGGTCGAACTCGTCTTTCTTCGACTGGCCTCCGTTCGTCTTGCGCTCCGCCGCATCGCCGCGCGTGTTCGGCAGGGCGGACATTCGGTTCCGGAGGCGGACGTTCGGCGTCGCTGGGATCGCGGCTGGCGGAACTTCCTGACGACCTATCGGCCGTTGGCGGATGCGTGGGCCGTCTACGACAACTCCACCGAGCACCATCAACTCATCGATGAAGGACCATGAAACCCAGCCTGAAGCCCCGAACCGTCCTCGCCAAGGCGGCGGCACGGGCACTGAGACGGGCCGCGAGGCAGGCACGCGTCGTCGCCCGCCGGTACGGCACCCCCATCCACGTTCAATCCAACGGAAAAGTCTTGGCCCTAAAGCCTTAGGATGCCTCCCGGCGCCCCTGCCTTGCCCTGATTTCCAGCCCAATCCGTGTCCGCTCGGTTACGGAAAGTGCCACTCAATGCCGGAAGCCAGACCATTGCCAAACCTCGAACCCCGGAGTCCCGAAGGGCTCACGTCCACGTGCCTTCGCGAGATTGTCGAGACCCGGACGGCGAGGTAGAAGTCTGCCGCCAATGGGCACGCGCGCCCAAAATGAACGCAGGTTTCAGCGCTGGGTAGAACTCCCTGGAGGAGGGAGGCGGTACCTGTTGGATGTCCCCGGGCGACACGGTTGGCTGGCGCGATACGTGAAGGACGTTGACGCCGGGGAGAGGACGATCCGCTTCTGTCAGGAAATTTACGACGACCTGGGCGTGCTGATCGAGATTCACGAGAAGTACCCCGTGGATCGCGGGCACAGGAAGGCCTAGAATATCGCCATGACGATCACGAAGGACACCATCGCCGACCGGATCGCTGCCTACCTGCATCACCGCATCGGATTGGACGACCTGGTGGGCTGGGCGGAAAACGCGGTGATGGACGGCGAGTTCGATCCGGCCGACGCCGCGAACCTGACCGAGGTTGTTGCCCGAATCGGTGTTGCCGACGTCCGGGCTTTTGGGCTCTCGTGGGAAGATTGCGAAGCCTTGTTGGGCCGGCTCGGCTACTCGGCTCGAGTCGAGGTCGTCGCAGGGTGAATCGACACGACACACCGTCAGGCTCATAACCTGAAGGTCCTAGGTTCAAATCCTAGCCCCGCAACCAATTTCCATTGCACCGCAACGACTTAAGCCGCTGGCCTCCAGCGGCTTCGTCGTTTTCTAGAGGCCAAACCCGCCCGAACCCGGTCTCCGTGAAATCCCCTGCAATTCCGTGCCTACGCGGGCGGAGTTGTGGAACAAAGGTACCGTAAAACCGGGCCGGAACGGCGGCAGGTTCAAGTCGTACTGATAGCCGAGGACGAATCGGCCAGCGCGTGGCGGAGAATATTGGACTTCGGGCGACCGGTCGGCTCCGGTGCGTAGGGCAACGAGGGACGCCTGACGCCGTTTCCTCAGTGCCACTCATGCAGCCTCATCTGCTCAATAGACGATGACATATCCGTCCGTTGGGGAGGCCGCTGCCGCGGCCATGCTCCACGAAGGCAACCCGGTGACGTGCCCTCTATCGCCGACGGGCTTCCCTGCCGAATCGAACCGCTGCCATGCGACGTCGCCCCCTCTCGCCCAGCCAGTCCCCTCGGTCCAAGCCAGAAGAACCTCTCCACGGGCGGTTCCGACCGCTACCGGATGCTTGGGGTTTTTGCCCACCACGGTAGGCGCCACGGGCAGCGACGGCTGCTGACCTTGGAGACTGAGGGCCGACCAGTAGACCCGGCCAGCGGTTTCCCACGCTGCAAGGACCGAAGTCCCTGCTCTGGTAAACGAAGTGCTGCTCATCGGGCAGGCAGCGACTTTCCATGGATGGGTGAGCGCGATCTGGAAATCCAGACCGCCATCTCGCGCGACGAGCAGGAGTTGGTCGCGAAATCCAGTCTCCGAGGCTCCACGGTAAGAGATGAAGAGGCTCCCCCGCCCGTCGGCGAAGGCTTTCATGCCACAGCATCCGCACGCGCCGGTGGCCTGCTCGGTCGCCAGGCGTTCCGGAGCAAAGGATCGGCCACCATCCGGGGAATGCGCGACGAAGACGGCCCGACCCGTCTCGCCTTGTGTGTTTCCCGGTTTGGGCGCGTGCCAGGTGACGTAGACGTTTCCCCGGCCATCGGCTGCCACGGAACCACCACCGTCCAGTCCTCGCGCGTTCGTGATGACATCGCGTTCGGCTTCGAACGCGGTGCCGTCATCGTTCAGGCGCGTGTAAAGCATGGGCGCCAGCATGTGGTCGCCCCCCTTGGGGGGAGGTCCGTTCCACGCCACATGAACGCGCCCGTTCTCACCAATCGCCAGTTGGCCGCCTCGAATCGTCCCCACCGCCATGGCGCTTGCAGCCCGACCGTTGACGCGGAGCGACCTGCCGAAACCCGCATCACCGCGAGATTGGCGGGCGTAGAAGAGATCCCCGGCTGATGCGTTCCCCTTGAAATAGAGGAGATGGAGGGTGCCCTGAGCATCGGAGGCGATTTGGGGCTGGATTCCTCCGTCCGGGACGCGGACGAGGGCGATCTCGCTTTCCGCACGGGCCCGGGCCGCCGATGCGTGGATCAGAATCAGGATTACGGCGCAGATGACTGCCCGTTCGGGCCGACGGGACGCGGAGTGATTCATGGTCTTCGCCTGGGAGTGATGGGGATTATGCACGGGACGTGGGTGCCCGACCTTGTTCCCCGAACATGCTACGCGCGTCAGCCGCTATGCGAGCCATCCCCGACGTCTCCGCATGTACAATCGAGGCAGCCGTGCTTGCTGCAGGCTTGGCAATTCCTGGACAGCGCATCGCGAAGGTGGCGGCGCGCTCGGTGCAGGCGGACGGTTAGGTTGTTTCGGGTCAATCTCAGATCCTGGGCGACAAGGCTGGGCTCCTCGCCCCGAAGATCAATCCGTTCGACGAGTTCGCGGTACGTCTCCGGCAGGGCGGGAAGCAGCCGCTTGAAGCAGGCACACAGAACCCGTGCGTCGCTCGGGCTCGGTGATTCCGCAAGCCCTTGTTCGAACTGATTCAACGCCCGCGACCCCGCGGCGCGCCGTCGGTACAGGTCGATGATCGTCCGGCGCAGGATGCGATAGAACCACGCTACCGTGTGCTCGCCGGCAGCCGGCTTCTTGTCTGCCCCCAACGCCTTCAATAGGCTTTCCTGCACGAGATCCTCGGCCAGGTGGGGATCGCCGACCCGCTTCCGGGTGAATGCGACGAACGTCTCCAGGTTCTTCAGGATCACCTCGTTCATCGAATCCATGATGCCGAACCTCGCAGAATGAACGCGTTACGCCAAGGAGGTCGCGGTTCAGCGAACGTGTGTAATGATTCAACGTCGGCTGCGTTAGCCGGTGTGCATGTTGAAAACCGAACCCACCCACCGGGAAACCGAGAAGCCGTCGTGCTGCGGCGGCTACTCCCAGCCTCGGCCGCAGGCCTCCCACCCGCACTCCGCCGAAGGCCATGACCACGATCATCCTCGGGCGCAGGACCACAGACATGACCCGAGCCACGCCTATGAAGTCCCCGGCGTCACGCCTTCCCCAACCGCCAAGTATTACTGCCCGATGTGCCCAGGCGTGGAGTCGGACGAGCCTGGCTCGTGCCCCAAGTGCGGCATGGCCCTCGAACGCAATCCCGCTTGGAAGCCCGTTGGCAAGGTCGTCTACACCTGCCCGATGCATCCTGAGGTGGTGCAGGATCACCCTGGAGCCTGCCCCAAGTGCGGCATGGCGCTGGAGCCGCAGACGTTGGTTCCGGAGGCCGAGGAGGACGACTCCGAGCTCCGCGACATGACGCGTCGGTTTCGCTGGGGTGCGGTCCTGACGCTGCCCGTGTTCGTGGTGGCGATGGCCCATCTCGTCCCCGCGTGGCGGCACGCCGAGTGGGCCGTTGGGGAGGTATCGCGTTGGGGCCAGTTCCTCCTGACGACACCCGTCGTGGCTTGGGCGGGATGGCCGTTCTTCGTGCGAGCCTGGCGCTCGCTGGTTCACCGAAGCCTGAACATGTTCACCCTCATCGCCCTGGGAGTCGGCGCGGCTTACCTGTTCAGCGCCGCGGCGATGCTCTTTCCGCAGTGGTTTCCTCCCGGCACCGGGCACCCCGGCAAACCCGCGCTCTACTTTGAGGCCGCCGCGGTCGTCACTGTGCTGGTGCTGCTGGGCCAGGTGCTTGAGCTTCGCGCCCGGCAGCGAACGGGAAGCGCCCTCAAGGCGTTGATTGGCCTGTCACCAAAGACCGCGAGGCGCGTCACACCCGAGGGCGACGAGGAAGTGCCGCTGGATGCCGTGAAGCCGGGCGATCTGTTGCGCGTGCGACCGGGGGAGAAGGTTCCGGTGGATGGAATCGTGGTCGAGGGGCGCACGTCCATCGATGAATCCATGCTGACGGGCGAACCCCTGCCGGTAGAGAAGGAGCCGGAGGCCAAGGTCTCTGGGGGCACACTCAATACGACGGGCGGCATCGTGATGCGTGCCGAACGCGTGGGCGCGGAAACGTTGCTCGCGCGCATCGTGGACCTCGTGGCCCAGGCGCAGCGCAGCCGGGCCCCGATTCAGTCGCTGGCCGACAAGGTGGCGGCTTGGTTCGTCCCAGCAGTGCTGGTAGTGGCTGCTGCCACGTTCGTTGCATGGATGGCTTGGGGACCGGAACCTCGACTGGGGTTCGCCATCACCAACGCGGTGGCCGTGCTCATCATCGCCTGCCCATGCGCGCTCGGCCTCGCCACTCCGATGAGCGTGATGGTGGGTGTGGGACGCGGGGCCCAGGCGGGGGTGCTCATCCGCAACGCGGAGGCGATCGAAAAACTGGCCCGCATCACCACCCTCGCGGTCGACAAGACCGGCACGCTGACCGAAGGAAAGCCACGACTGGCGCAGGTACTACCCGCCGACGGCTTCTCCGCAGACGAGGTTCTCGGCCTGGCGGCATCGCTGGAGCAGGCGAGCGAGCATCCGCTGGCTCACGCCGTCACCCTGGCCGCGAAGGAATCAAACATCCCGCTGAGCGCCCCGACGGGGTTTCAGTCCCTGACCGGGGGCGGCGTGTCCGGCACGGTCGATGGGCGTCGGGTGATGGTGGGCAAGCCAGAGTTCCTTCGGGACAGCGGGGTTTCCGGAGTCGATTCACTGGAATCCGTTGCCGCCCCTCTTCAGGCCGGCGGTGCGATCGCCTTGTTCGTGGCGGTGGATGACCATGCGGCCGGCACCTTGATCGTCGGTGATTCGATCAAGCCGTCCACGCCCCGTGCGCTCGATGAATTGCGGCAACTGGGCGTTCGCGTGGTGATGCTGACCGGCGATCATCCACGCACCGCGGGTGCGGTGGCGGACAGCCTGGGCATCGCCAGTTACCACGCGGGCATGACGCCGCAGCAGAAGCACGAACAGGTACTGGCCCTCAAGGCCACCGGCCAAGTCGTCGGAATGGCGGGTGACGGCATCAACGATGCGCCGGCCCTGGCTGCGGCAGACGTCGGCATTGCCATGGGAACCGGCACCGACATCGCCATGGAGAGCGCCGGCGTGACTCTCGTGAAAGGAGACCTTCGAGGCCTTGTGCGCGCCATTCGGCTCGGACGGGCGATGATGTCCAACATCCGCCAAAACCTGTTCTTTGCTTTCCTCTACAACGCACTGGGGATTCCCATCGCGGCGGGCGTGCTGTTCCCGATCGTGGGGGTGCTGATGAGCCCGATGCTCGCCGGCGTCGCCATGAGCTTCAGTTCGGTCTCCGTGATCGCCAACTCGCTCCGACTGCGGAATGCCAGGTTGGGATGACCGTTGTTTCACTGCCGCCCGGTGGGAGGCGTTCCTGTCGGCCAACAGATGCGCCAGTACGGAGATGGTCGAACAAGTCACCCGAGGGATTTTGCGGCGACAGACGTATGCGTTACCAGAGAACGGGAGTCCTGCCATCAACTCTTTCGCCTTCGGGGCTCCCGCCTCGCGTCGCCAAATCCGAACCCAACCATCTCGATGATCCTCAGATCAGCAATCCGTCTCGTTGCAGTCATTTTAGGCGTAGCCGGCTCCGGTATCTCTCAAGCCCAGCCCGCCATAGGCCGGATGGCGAATGGCCTGGTGGCCTATTACCCGATGCACGGGGACGCCACGGAAGCCACAGGCCGTGGGATGAATGGGATGCTCATGGGCAGCCCGCAGATGGCGACCAACCGTTTCGGGCAGCCGATGCAGGCCATGGCATTCAACGGAGGGATGGATGGGATGATGTTGACGAATCTGGACGTCAGCACGATGACCAACATGCAGAACTCGGTCTCCTTCTGGATGAACTGGAACGGGCAGATGGGGAGCTCGACGGTTTCAATGCCGTTCGGATGGGGCGACGCCGACAAGCCTTCCTGCCTGCTCTTCGACAGTTCCGACGGCGGTCGGTTTGGATTCAGCGGGGGCATGGGTGACGTGTATGGGATGGGCTCTGGCATGATGCCCACCAACAGTTGGATGCACATCGCCGCGGTCTTCAAGAACGGGGCGAGTTCCGAATCCCAACTGTACGTTAATGGCCAGCCCATGGCGGGGATGATGTCGATGTCCGGAATGCAGGGGGGAATGATGATGTCGGGTTTTGCCAGTTCGATGGCTTTTGTTGGGGGCTCCAATGGGCAAACGGCCACGGCCTATCCATTCTTCGGCATGATGAGCGACCTGCGCATGTATGACCGAGCGCTGAGCCCGGACGAGGTCAAGGCACTCTACCAGATGGAATCCGGCGCGCAGATGCGGTTGGTCCCGGGACCCGTCACAGGGAGCGCCACAATGGAGATTGCCTCCATGATGATGGGATGGATGTTCCAGTTACAGTCGTCCACCGACCTTGTCCGTTGGGTTGATCAGGGAACCATGATCATGCCTGGCAATGGGGGCATGGCGACGATGAACATGAGCGTGAGCGGACCGGCGATGTTCTGGCGAACCGTGGGGCAGCCGTAGTGCCTGCGTGTCTCAACTTCCATCTCTTGCCGCCTCCTGCAATGAACAGACGCCGTTTCCTCGGGCGCGGATTGAAGCTTACGGGGCTCTTGGCTGGCACCGGCCCTTTGTTGACCAGACGACTACGCGCCGCGGTGTCACCTCGCTCGGGCAACGCCTTGCGGATGCCCCCCTTGTGGGCAGGCGATTCCCTTTCGGTGGCCCGAGCCCAGGCTGCGATCTGGCCGGGCTCGTTGACCGACGTTCTCGCGATCAACGGATTGGTTCCGGGGCCGACGATCCGTGTCCGGCGCGGTGAGGACTTCTCGGCGCGCATCCTGAACAACCTGGACCAACCGCTGGTGCTGCACTGGCATGGTATTTTGGCCCCAGAACGGATGGACGGGCATCCGCGGGATCAGGTCGCCGCCGGGAGGAGCTATCAGGTGGGCTTCCCGGTGACCCAACGCGGCGCCACCTGCTGGTACCACTCGCACACCGACGGTCTGACCGGGAAACAGGCGTATGCGGGCGTTGCGGGTCTGTTCGTCATCGAGGATCCGGCCGAGGAATCCCTGGGCCTGCCGGCCGGCGATCACGATGTCCCGCTCGTTCTGACCGACAAGCGGGTCAGCGCCGAGAAGCAGATCGTCTACGCGCCCTCCATGATGGATCTGATGTCCGGATACTTGGGCGACGTGATGCTCGTCAACGGAACGCCTGACGCCTGGCTTTCGGTAGATCGTGGGCTCTACCGCTTTCGGCTGTTGAACGGTTCCAACGCTCGAATCTGCAAGGTGGGATTTGCCGACGGCCATCCCTTCCAGGTCATCGGCACCGACGGCGGGTTGCTCCCGGCCCCGGCGGACGTCGCTTCGGTGATGCTCGCGCCCGGACAGCGGATCGAAATCCTCGTCGATTTCTCCGGATACACGGTCGGCTCCTCGTCGGTGCTCCGGAGCCTGCCTTTCGCCGCAGGCGGCGGAATGTCGATGGGGGGGCCAGCACAAGGTTCTGCGCTGGACCTTATCCGGGTATTCGTCGACCGGCTTTCTACGGGCAACGCGCAGGTTCCGAAATCGCTGGGGCCGTTTGCGGCGCTGTCCGCCGCCGATGCGAAGCGCACGCGAGTCTTCACGCTGGCGATGTCGGGAATGGTTCACACAATCAACGGCCAACTCTTCGATATGCAGCGGGTGGACTTCAGCGTGCCGTTCGGTGACGTCGAGATCTGGGAGTACCGCAACCTCGGTGACGAGCCGCACCCGATGCACGCCCACGCCGGTCAGTGCCAAGTGTTGAGCCGGAGCACGACGGCGGTCCTGGCTCCGGAGGACGCCGGATGGAAGGACACGGTGTTGGTGAACGCGGGCGAAACGGTGCGCATCCTGACGCGCTTCGACTCGCACGCGGGGGTCTTCGTTCACCACTGTCACAACCTGGAGCATGAGGACTCCGGGATGATGCAGAATTTCGAAGTTCTTAGCGCGCCCAGCCTAAAGATCGAGCGGCAAGGCACAGAGGTCCGGCTGTCGTGGCCGGAGGCGGCGACAGGTTGGGGTCTGGAAAGCTCTGCTAAGGCGTCAGGGGCACCGTGGGAATCCTTGACCGCAACACCCGGGATCGTCTCTGGCCGTTGGACCGTCAACGTTAACGAAGTGGCGGGCGTTCGATTTTATCGACTTGCGAAGTCATGAATTCTGCAGCGGAAATTGAAGGCGGATGTCGCCTGCTTCCATCGCGGTGGGCAGCGGCGAAGGTTAATCCGAGGGGTCGGTGTACCGCCGGCGTATGCTTGAAAGGACGCCGGATGCATCGCACCATATTCCCTCTGACGAACCTGAAACACCACATGAACATCTCTCGCAAAACCATCCTCCAAATCTGGGCGGCGGCGCTTCTCGTCCTCGGCCTCTCGGCGATCAACGCCACGGCGGCTGAGAAAGGCGCGGAGCGCCTTCAGAGCCTGACAAAGGTGTCGACCTATGGCGACTTGGAGAACCTGAAGCCCGGTGACAAGTTCGTCATGGTGTGCGGCAAGTGCCAGACCGTGATGATGCACACGGTCAGCAAGAGCAAGGGACGCGACATCCCAACCATGACCGCGAAGCACCTCTGCTCTGGCTGCAACTCAACCATCGAAACGGTCGGCCACGGCAAGGGCAAGACCGACAAGATCAAACACACGTGCTCAGGTTGCGGCGATGGCTCCGTTTTCTGCTGCTCGACCTCAAAGGGGGGAAAGGCCACCGAGGGGATGGAGAAGCACTGAGGCACCGAACCCGGGTTCAAGTTGGGACCGGGAGCCGATGTTCCCCTGAGGGCGTCGGCTCCTTTTTTCTATCGACCCCGATACCGCTGATCGTCGGGGCGGTTTACCGTGCCAGAGGCGGAATAAGGGCAATGCTCATGTTCCGGGATGTTCAGCGTGATCAAGAAGCGCCAACTTCTCCCGATGCCGGGACTGAGAGCGAGGTCGCTGGGGCCGAACCTCCCCAGTTTTTTGGCGAGCGAACGCCCTGGTGCGGATTTTGCTTCCTGGGTTAGGTGTGTCGATTGTTCTGCGCCGCCTTGGTGCTTCTCGCCCGATGGTCGCAGGCTGACCACCGTCCGATCGGGGATTTTGAGGTTCCGATACATTTTCGCGAGGGGCTCATTTGGCTGGCGGTAGATCTGCCTCTGAGCGGGGGAAAACTGAATTTCCTTCTCGATTCCGGATCGAGTGCGAACGTCGTCAGCATCGAAACCGTCCGCCGTCTGGGATTGCCGCTGGGGGGAAGGGTCAATGTCGCCGGAGTCGGGAAAACGGTGACCGGGTATTGGCCTATGCAGATGACGACATCGCTTGGCGGCCTCAGACTGCCCGGAGACTTCCTGGCACTTGATCTGAAGAAGCTATCGAAGGCATGCCAGCGCCCCGTGGATGGGCTGGTCGGGGCCGATTTCTTCCGCGGTCGCGTTGTGGAGATTGATTACGAGGAGCAAAGGCTACGGATCCTTAACGGGCTTTCTCCCAGTGATAAGAACCATTTCATCCCGTTGGAATCAGGTCCCTGTGGCTTCTGTGTGGCGGTCAGCGTAAATGGAGGCCGTCGACAACCGGTCCGTGTCGACACGGGCTGTGCCACGACGCTTCAATGGGTCATCCAGGGGGCGCAAACTCGGCCACGACACGGCACCCAGGCTGTCGGCCTTTCAGACCTTTTAATACCGCAGACGATGACCAGCGTCCGCGTTGGCGACCGCTGCTTCGATACCGTACCCACGGGGCTTCACTCCAAATCCATCTTCCCGGGCGAGGCGGGCCTCCTCGGGAACGGGTTTCTCGCGCAATTCGGAGCCGTTGCTTTCGACGCGGGCTCCGGGCGTCTATGCCTCGGTCGCGTCCGAACGCCCTAATCTCCAAGTTCTTGGGCTTCGGCTGATCTCCCCATGTTCGAGGGGATCCCATGACTTGTCCCAGCGGTCTTCCCGCGCCTCGCCGGCCCTGAGGGATTGGGGAGTTCGTGTCGTACTTAAGGTAGGAACTCGAACTGCGATTCATCGCACACTGAAACAAAGTCACCGACATGAAGAGCACCCTCGTCCTTGCTGCCGTTCTCATTGCTCTTGCCATCACCACTGCCACCGCTGCGGACGAGGTCTTTCTTTCCCCAAGGGCAAGGGCTCAGGCGGACTCCCTCCGGAGGGTCCCGGTCACTCGCACCGAACCAGACCTGCTCAAGGACCGTCCGGTTGGAAACGCCAAACTGTGGGCGTTGCGGCAATCGCTTCGCAAAGCGCCCAGCAACGGTCCGAGCGTAGACCTCGTCCATGGGCCGCGCCCCCTCATGTCGCCCAAGGACCCGCGTTACGAGGCAGCGCTTCGTGAACTCAGTCGACGACAATTCCAGGTTGCTCCCTTGAAGTAGGTACACCGAGATAGTAGATCCCGAAAAGGCTAGCGAACTGAGGACAGCCCCAATCAACCCCGTCACGATTGCTCCCATGAACTCCCGCATTCCGCCCGAGAACGACGCCGCAATGCGCGCGCTCCTTCAAGAGTGGCAGCCCAGATGCCAACTGCCACCGCGCTTCCAGGAAGACGTGTGGCGACGTATCGCGCACGCGGAAGCCAGATCCTCATGGGCCTCCAGGATCAATCAGGTGCTCACGACATGGCTGACGGACAGGCTGCCACGCCCGGCATCCGCCATCGTGTACGTGGCCATCCTCCTCGTAGTTGGCGCAGGTGCAGGTCTTAGCGAGGCGCGACAGGAGACTGCCCGCGTCCACGACATTCTTGGTGCGCGCTATGCCCAGGCGGTAGATCCGTACCAACTCCTCCCCTGAACTATGCGACGCGGGATCCTCACTATCATGATGGGGTTGGCTGCGGCGTTGGTGGCGTACTGTTGCGTCTATGCCCTCGGGACGGCTACTCCACGAAGAATGATGCGCAGTGGTCTGCCGGAGCTTGCCTGGCTTAGGCAGGAATTCAACCTGACACAGGAGGAGTATTCACGCGTCACCCAGCTGCACGCAAACTACCTTGGCAAGTGCAGGGAGCGGTGCATGCAGATTGAGAAGCTGGGTGTCAGGCTCTCGAAAGCTCTGACTGAAACAAGAGAGGTGACGCAGGAGATCGAGAGCATTCTTCAGGAGCGCGCCCAGACCCGCGCCCTCTGCCAGGTTGAAATGCTCAGACATTTTTTCGATGTGAGCCGGACCATGCCGCCGGATCAGGGCGATCGGTATCTGGCATGGGTTCGTGAAAACACATGCCTCCGGGAGCAGCCAATGGATCACGGCGACGGGCCCTCCGCCGCAGCGGTGCCGCCCGTCCATTGACCATGGTCCCCCGATGAAACGCCCAGACTCGGACGATCTCGACATTGCTGATATGCAACTTCTTGCGAGTGGTCGGGAGGGTGCGCTCGACAATCTCATGGATCGCCACGCCGAAAAACTTCATCTGTATCTGTTTCGCTGCCTGCAGGATGAGGAGGATGCGGCGGACTTGGCGCAGGAAACATTTTTGAGAGTTTATCAACACCGTGGCCGCTATGACTCGGCGCGGCGGTTTTCCACGTGGCTGTTCGCCATCGCCGCCAATCTCGTCAAGGATCGCTTCCGTTGGCGCGTGCGCCATCCTGTCGACTCGATGGACGCGGACCACGAAGCGACGGGCGAGGGCTTCGCGCAGAACCTACCGATCGAGGGCCCGTCCCCGTCTGAGGACCTGCAGCACCAGGAGCGAAGTCGTGCGGTCCTCCGCGCCATCAGCAATTTGCCGGACGAACTGCGCCAGCCGCTGATTCTGGCCGAATACGCGGAGCATTCGCAGGCCGAGATCGCCGTAATCCTCGGTTGCACCGTGAAGGCAGTCGAGACGCGCATCTACCGAGCACGCCGGCGGCTTCGTGCCGACCTCATAGACCTGCTGCCTGTGCTATAGTCCTCCACTCGAGCCCCCGGTAGCATTGAGGGATTGTTCCGCAGACGGCGTAAACAGATGTGGGGCCACTGCCGAGGCCGCCCAAGCCGATCGTCAAATTATCGCAGCCTATGACAACCATCCTCCGATCCAACCTCATCACAAGCCTCACCATGGCGCTGGCATTTCAACTGCTTCGCGCCTCGGTCGCGGCCGAGGCGCCTGCATCTGCTAAGACCAAGCCCTACCCGCTCGCTACATGCGTTGTCTCCGGGGAAAAGCTTGGCGGTGCGATGGGGGAGCCGCACGTGTTCACCTACCAAGGCCGGGAGATAAAGCTTTGCTGCAAGAGCTGTCTCAAGGACTTCGAGGCAGAGCCAGCTAAATTCGTCGCTAAGGTCGATGAGGCCACAAAAAGGGTGAAGCCCTACCCATTGGCCATCTGCCTTGTGTCGAACGAGAAGCTGGGCGGCGACATGGGGGAGCCACTGAGTCTGGTCTTCGAGGGGCGGGAGATCAAGCTGTGCTGCAAGGACTGCATCAAGGACTTTAACAAGGAGCCGGCAAAGTTCTTGAGGAAGCTGGATCAGGCTCTCAAGAAGCAGCCTAAAGCGGGAGTGTCCGGCATCCCCGCCGCAGGTCAAAGCCCTCACTATCACTGAGGCGCGGTTGGGCGTTGCTGAGGCCGCGGCCTTCGTTTCTGAATCATGAACCCCGACTATTCAACGGGTGCCGACCGGGGTGAGGAGGTGTGTGTCGTTTGCGGGAAGTGCCTACGCCCAGGCGAGGCCCTTGCCAAACTGCCGTCAGGCACAAGCAAGTTGCCGATCTGCTGCCCCTTATGTTTGGAGGCGTATCAACAGGAGCCGACACGGTACCTCGAACAGCTTGCGAGACAGACCCTACTCCAGGAACTACGCCGGTCGATGCAAACCCCACAGCGCGGGGGCTCTTGTGAGCAGTAGAATTACGCGGCAAAGCGCTACCGAGATCCTAGAGTTCTCCCTCCTCTCGGCCGGCAAAAGGATCTTAAGAGCCTCGTTTCTCGATCAGGAGCGGGCTTTGGCGGACTCCTGAAAGCCAATTGGCAGCACCCGCAAACGAAACGCTGCCAACTCCGGTCAACAATGGGGGTGTGTGCGGTGCCGGCAGAGGGATTTCAGTTTTCGAGACGTACTGGAAGAGGGATGGGGCAAACCCCATTTCGTATCAAGAGGGGGCGCAGCAATGCGCCTCATGAAAGAAATCCGCATGACGACATTTCAAAGCTCGACGAAGACGATCCTCGCGACAGTAACCGTGGTGCTCTTGACAGCGCATCCCCTGATGGGCGAATCCTGCGGGGGTTCTTGTTGTGGGAGCCGTCCTGCCTCGCCTTCGGGTGAATCCGGAGTCCACCTGGGCCACTCTGTGACGCCATCCCTGGCGGTCGCCTCGGTCCCGGCCAATCTGGAGGGAGCGGCCAAGGCCGTGTTCAGCAACTACCTCACGATCCAGGCAGCTCTGGCGAACGATTCCTTGGACAAGGTCGGCACCAGCGCCGAGTCGCTCGCTAAGGCAATCGGGAGCGAGGGTGGAAGGGCCTTTCCCAAGGAAATTGCCGAGCAGGCTGAACGGCTTGCCCGAGCAAGGGATTTGGGAGCCGCTCGCAAGGCCTTCCAGATCTTGAGCGAGTCCTTGGTGCGAGAGGTCAAGGCAGGGAAGGTTCCGGCGGGAACCTTCGTTGAAGTCTACTGCCCGATGGCCAAGTCAAGTTGGCTACAGATGGACACAGTGGTTCGGAATCCATATTTTGGCCGGGCGATGCTGGATTGTGGTAGGGTTAAGACTTGAGGAGCCCAAGGGATTTCGGCATGCGGACCATCACCCGCGGCACCTCGACGTGTTGCCCAGCACACGGACGGCCTCGCGACTCCAGGCACAACAGGTCTGGTCAGTCTCAAAGAGTAATTGACGAACGCTCGGATGCCTCGTCGCAGGCGGTTTATCCTCAGCACCACTCTGCGCGTCAATGGAAGCTATCATAACGCATGCCTCTTTCACTCCAAAAAAGATACGAGGCTCCGTGTGTTTGTAAGTACCGCTTTGGTAGTGGTTCCCGCATGTAATCCAGCGTGATCTCCTGGTCTGCATCGATTGCCACGCTAGCAACCACTTGTCTGCTTTGGATATCAACCAAGGCATTCGGTCGCAAATCATGGTTGATGAAATAGTAGAGCGTTCGCCGCTGCCGCACCAGCAACTCATGCTCAGAGATGGCATTCCACTCGCTTGCTGCCAGGCCTTCCGGATCGTAATGAAAGCTGGTGACAGGTATGATCTCGCCGTCTTCCAGACTCATGAAAGGCTCACCGGCCTCGATTCTCGTACCTGCAAACAACCCCGTCCCATGAATGGCACTGAGTCGCGTCTTACACTTGGGAGCATTGTTGAGGACAGGCCCGTATCTTTGCATGCGGGAGTCTTATCGGCAGGGCAGGCGAAGAACTGAACTGAACGTCCTGCGATCCGCCATTCCCCGGGTCTTGATTACTCAATTCACTGGGGTATCTAGCTTTCTGCGCGTGCCTCCATCGCTGTGCGTCCGATCTGCCGAGCGGCGCGGCGGCCCATGCGATTGCTGCATGCTACCGCTGTGGTCATCCGCCTGCACGTCCATCACATGGGCGGAAACGAACACTCGATGCTGAGACGGGACTGAAGTCCGTGCGTTTTGGACGACTGGGCCGGTTCCCAGGGCCACGCTCGGTGGCAGGACCATCTTGTGCAGGATTCTGTGGCACAAGGGCCATGGCCCACTAATCGCTTCGCAGCAGCGTCATGGATCCGGCCCGAGAGGGTTTGTCTACTGTTGGTCGTACTAAGGAATGGAGCGCGCGTCATGATCTACCGGATCGCAATTGATGTGTTTAGGGAAATCCGGTTCGAGGTTCCAGTGTGTCTCCACAAAACAGAACTAGCCCACGGAAAGTCCTTGAACTATGAGAAAAAGCGACAAGCCGAAGAGAGGTCTCGGGAACACGCGACAGGTGCGCTTGGAACTGTATCGTCCCGAATCTCGCGAAGTGTTCATCGCAGGTTCATTCAACGACTGGCAGGTGGCCGCCTCGCCCCTGAATCATTTGGGCGAGTCGATCTGGGTTGTGGATCTGTGCCTGGCGCCAGGGCGCCACGAATACCGCTTTATAGCGGACGGCGAGTGGATTGACGACCCCAACGCGAAGGAGATCGTGTCGAATCCGCATGGGGGATTCAACTCGATCCTGATTGTCGAGCCTGTGTAAGGTGAGAGCAAGAGGGTTGCGGCCGTTGCCGCTATGCTGTTCCCGTTCCGCAATGGGCGTCGAATTCAGGTCCTCTCTCCCCGCGTCGCGGTGCTGTTCGTAGCAAATTTTTCGCACTTCCCGTCCGCCTTCGAGGCGCTGTCTGCTGAGTCGGCGCAGGCCAATCCAAGATGAACACAGAGCAAGGGATGGTGAGTCGTTGACAAAAAGTGGCCGAGGAGCTGGCGGGTGCGCTGACGTATCACGAATAGACACCAGTCAAAGCCGGTGAATCGCACAGAAACCATCAACACTCAGGAAACATGAATGCATCCATTACTCAAATCGGAGCGCTCGCAGGCCTCCTTTCTTCGCTCCTGCTGCTGCCCTTGAATAATGCATTGGGTCAGGTGCCGGAGACGCGCTCAGGAAAAGGCGGCGCCATGCTGCTCATGAGGCCATGGAAGCCAGTTTCAAGATCGGACTTCCAACGAATGACTTGCCCCAAGTGCACGGACACCTTGGTCGCGCTGAAACGGAACGAACCGACGAAGGGAGCGGGTGCCAAGGCTCTGATGGCAGGAGGGGTTCCGACATCGTTTGTCCCAAGGCACAATTGCGACGGTTGCAGTGTCGTCTGGTCCACAACCGGGCACGGCAAAGCCAAGCTCAGTGTGGCTGAACACAAGTGCGAGTCGTGCGGCTCGGAAATGGCCGATTGCTGTAACACTCGGAAGAGCAGTGCAGTCGCCACGAAGGGAATGGAGAAACCGATTCAGGTTGCTCCATTGAAGTAGCTGTGACGTCCGAGCCCAAATGAGATTTGAAAGGCCTATACATGCTCGGCGGTCTTATTGCAGCGATCTGACTCCCACTGGCGGTCCTCGTTTGTCTGGGAGTGTGCGCCGCCACGGCGCGACCGACGCCCGAATCCAAGGGGATGGAGGCGCCGCGGTGTCAATCCCGGGGCCGCGCGGAGTCTCGATGCAGAGGGGCGCTCGCGAATGGGGACGATTCAGGTTTTGTGTAGCACTCGTTCTGGTTTCCTTTGCGGTTTCGTGCGCTTCAACGGTCGCGAGTCACCCCAATGGTTACGGTGAGACGGTCAAAGGGGGCCAGAAATTGATCGAGCTGATTTAGGGAAGGTGAGCAGACCTTTGGAGATATCTATGCGCGACACACCGATACGCACGAGACAACGGCTCAAGTGGTTGGGCTGCACATTGTTGTTTGGGCTGGTGTTCGCCACCCCGGGGTTTGCGCTGCCGCCACTACAGCACGCCGTCCGTGGCGTGATCCAAAGTGTGGGCTTCGCAGAGGGGATTTTGGTGCTGGCGGACCCGAGCATGCGGGAGGAACGGATCTATGTTTGGAACTCGCGCACGAGGTTCAAGATTAGCGGAACGAGGTGCACGGCGTCCGGGTTGGCTCCTGGAATCTCCATAAGAGGCTATTATCGGATGGAAAGTGGCCGGTTCGTCTTGCGCGAAGTGCGGTGGGAGGGGCAGCGGAAAGAGGATCAACTTGGGGATCGCTCGCCATGATGAAGGTAGGTATCAACGAGAGTGCAGACGTTGGGACGGTCTTGGCTCGACGTAACCGGAGGGCTGCACTCGTGCTGGCCGTCGTCGCCGTCCTGGCGGCCCTGTTGGGTGGCCGCGTGCAGCGGTGGGTAGTGTCGGTTCTTGTCTTGCGTTCGGATGCTCCATCTGATGCGGCAATCGCGGCAATTGCCGAGGCGGAAGGGTATTCGACAGCTGTGCTTGGCCGGATCTGGCTGTCCGGGGCCACTTCGTCACGGTTGTTTGTAATGGACTACCTGAGCCACTCAGCGACACGAGCGCCAGCAACGCCCGAAGGTCTTCAGCCGCTAATTCTTGAGGCCGTCCGCGATTTCGATCCAGGGGTACGGGAGATGGGCTTTACTCTCTTGGGGTCGCACAAGTACCCGGATCTGCGGCGCCTTCTCCACGAACAACTCGCGGACCCGGATGCGGCCCTTCGCGTCCTCGGCCTTCAGCACCTTCTTCCGATGGCGAATTCCAATGATGTGGCGATCGTGTGGCCCCTGTTGAATGACGAGGATCCGAGAGTCGTCGTGTGTGCGGCCACAGTCCTGCGCCGGGTGACCGGGCAGGACTTCGGGATTCGCCTGAGCCAGGCGTTGCCCCGCTTCGCCGCCTTCGGGGATGCCCCGCTGCCAAATCCGGATTGGGCTGCTATTCAGCCTGGCCGGGACGCTCTTGACGCCTGGTTGCGTGGCCATCGGGCGGAGTTCCCCAGCAGCAGCTTGGCCCTGCCCGCCGGACCGTTGCCGGTCCGCCAGCCGCCGTTCGACTTCTCGTTGGAAGACCTGGCTGGCAGGCGCATACGTCTCTCGGCGTTACGCGGCAAGACGGTAGTGCTGGCCTTCTGGAATGCTACCAATCAGATTACGTTTAACGATGCAGCTACGCTTCGATCGATCTTGGCGAGACGCGGAGATCGCCTGGCGGTTGTGGCGACTGACGTGAGTTCGCTGGCGGACCATCACCATGAGGACGGCGACGATCATGCAGCCGACGAGATCGAACCGAAAACCAGCACGAGGTGCCACGACGGCCCAAGCGCCGCGGCGAGCCCGAGCATCCAGGTGAAGACGGTTTTGCCCGATGCTGCGAGTCAACTCGTGCCTGGCCTGAACATGGTTTTCGACCGCGAGGGCCGACTGGCTTCTCGCTTCTCGGTGAACGAGCTTCCCAGTTATGTGATCTTCGACGCCGAAGGGCGCCCTGTCCGGCGCGTCACGGGGAGCCGTACCAGGAAGGCGTTCGAACGGATGATCGGCGACGCCACGATTTCACGCCATTAGCCAGGGGCTGCCGGTTCCACCAACGGACGGTGAGGGGTTTTGGGCCTCGCGGCGTATCAAGGAGGGGAAGCCCTTGGCTTGTCCTCCCGACCGGGGACCGGCAACACAAACGCGGCGGCTAGAAGGCCACAAGCCGCAAACCTTAAATCCCTCAACGACTGTTATGAAGATCATGAAGGTATTTGGCACATTCACCACGATTGCTGCCCTGTTCGTCGCCCTCCTCGCTCTCGCGGGATGCGAATCGTCGGACTCCTCGTCTTCCTCGCACGAAGCGCCGACCCATTCCGGCCATCAACACTGAGCCCTGTCCGGAAGCGCCGTGGAAGGCGGGATCGAGTGGGGGGCTACGGCGAAGACCAAAGATGGCTTCGCCACTGATCCAGGCAACATCGTCGGAACGGAATGAACACACGGAATCCATTTTATCGAGTGGCCATGTCGGGAAGTGCAGCTCTGCTGGCGTCGGCGTTCCTAGCGGCGGGTTGCCGGGGAATCCCGACCCGTGACGAGCGTGCTGCCCGCCAGCACCTGGAAGTGCTCCGCGGGCAGTACCGTCCAGGGGACCAGAGGCCACAACTTCCGAATCTTGACGCAAGCGCGGGCCTCGAAACCCTGCTGACGTACGCCATGCTCAACCATCCGCGCGTTGAGGCGGCCTACTTTGACTATGCCGCGGCCGTCCAGCGCATTACGCTGGAGCGCTCGCTGCCCGATCCTCGCCTCACCCTGGAGTTGGACATACAGGACGTGGTGATGACGGTGATGCCCGGGCTGATGAGTGATCTGCCATGGGTCAGGAAGTTGAGGATTCGCGCGGATGTGGCCACGGCAGAGAGCGAGGCCATGTACTACATTTTCGCCTCCCAGGTTTTGCAGGCCGCGTACGACGTCAAGCGGCCCTATTACCAGCTTCATTTTCTCGACAGCCGCATCCGCATCAACGGGGCCACGCTGGCGTTGATGGAGGAATTGGAGCAAATCGCACGGGCCCAGAACGAAGCTGGCAAGGTCACGCTCCAGGACGTGCTTCGCGCACAAATCGAGCAGGAGCGCCTTCGCACCGAGATCACCAATCTCGATGATTCGCGGAATTCCTTGCTTGCTCAGCTCAAGGGCGCACTCGGGCTTCGAGCCAGCGAACCCAACCCCCCCGTGCCTGCAGAGTTCGTCTCGACACCGCTTGACCTGACTTCGGAGCGATTGTTCGCCACGGCAATCGAAAGAAATCCACGCCTGAGGCAGATGGAGGCCGAAGTGCGGATGGCGGAATCCGGCATCCAGCTTGCGCACCAGAGCCGGCTCCCGGACTTCAACGTCGGCGTGGAGGCGGATGTAAAAGCATCGCCCGTCATGTGGCGCCCCACGCTGGGAGTCACTCTGCCAATCTGGCGCGACAAGATCGCGGCCGAAATCGGCTCGGCACAGGCAGGCAAGCGGGCTGCGGAAGCCCGCCTTTCGGCGGAGGAAATCCAGCTCGCAGTGGAATTTGCGGACAGATCGTTCATGTATCGGGAGGCTACGCGGAATCTGAGACTGCTGACGGAAACCTTGCTTCCAAAAGCTCGCCAATCACTCGAAGTCGCACGAATGAGTTACAGCTCCGGCCGCACGGATTTCATCAACTTCCAAGAGGCCCAGCGATCACTGCTCGAATTCGAGCTTGCGGAGGTGGACGCTCGTACCCGCCGCGAGCTCGCGCTTGCGGAAATCTCTCTCCTGATTGTCGGACTCCAGCCTCCCGGCGCTCCGGCAACCACGTTGCCGGCCCTGTCCCCGCCGTCGTCCAGACGCGCCGCCAAGTAATCCCCGACCACCGCTTCGTCTTCTCACTCCACATAAGAAAGCCATTTATGCGATTTCGACTGAGTTTAATTCTGGCTGCGGTCGTTACCTTTGCCTTCGGCGCTGTCCTGACGGGCTGCGGCGATCCCTCCGGCGGCCACGAGCAGTCTGGCGCGGCCGGCAAGCAGAAGTACCACTGCCCGATGCATCCCACCTACGTGAGCGACCGGCCCGGGGACTGTCCCATCTGCAATATGAAGCTGGTCCCGATCAAGGGCGACAAGCCGGCCGCTGCTTCGACGACGACGGCCGATTCCAAGACGGCGCATATCAACCCCGGTCAGTTTTACTGTCCCATGCATTTGAATGTGGTGAGCAATGCCCCAGGGACTTGCCCGGAGTGCAACATGAAGCTGGTAGAGAAGAAGGCTCCGCCAACGGGGCACGAGGGCCATTCGGAGAGCGCGGCAGGAACCACGGTGCCAGGCAGAATCTCCATTAGCCTTTCACCCGACAAACGGCAATTGATCGGACTAACAATGTCCAAGGTGGAGAAGCGAAATCTCACACGGACGCTGAGGACGGCCGCATTGGTGGAACACGATGAGCGACGCTACGCCAAGATCGCCCCCCGATTCGCCGGTTGGGTGCGGAAGCTGCACGTGAACTTCACCGGAGCTCCCGTCGAGAAGGGTGAACCGCTCTTCACCGTCTACAGCCCGGAGCTCTTCTCAACCGAAAGCGAATACCTCATCGCGTGGCGAGGCTCACAGCAAAGTATGAACTCGGCCAATAGCCAGCAACGGGATTCGGCCGAGGCCCTGCTGGAGTCCGCCCGATTGCGCCTCGCGCTCTTCGAGATCGGGGAGGAGGAGATTCGTGAACTGGAGAAGCGGGGAAGGCCCAGTTCCGAGTTGTTGTTCCGAGCGCCGCTCTCCGGCCACGTCTTGGTGAAGAATGCCATCGACGGGAAGGCATTCATGGCCGGGGAATCCTTGTTCGAGATTGCCGACCTGTCGCACGTCTGGCTGCGTGCCTATGTGTACGAATCCGAGCTTCCCCTCATCGAGCTCGGCCAGGAGGCCACCATCAACTTCCCCTATCTGAACGATGAGTCCTTCCCCGCTTCGGTCACATTCATCTATCCCCATATCGAGCCCCAGTCGCGCCGTGGGGAGGTGCGGCTGGAAATCGACAATCCGCACCACAGACTGCGGCCGGACATGTGGGCTAATGTGGATCTGGAGATCAAGGTCGGCGAGCGATTGACGGCCCCTGCCAGCGCGTTGATCGACACCGGAAAGCGATATGTGGCTTTCGTCGATGGGCCGGAAGAGCGTCTGGAACCACGGGAGGTCAAGATCGGCACCAAGACCGATGATTTCTACGAAGTGGTGTCCGGCCTCCGCGAGGGCGAGCGAGTGGTGACCCGCGCCCTCTTTCTTGTGGACTCGGAGAGCCAACTAAAGGCTGCCATCGCCGGCATGGGTGCAGCGGGTGGACATCAGCACTGAGTCTAACTCCACCCCGAAAAGCTATGTCCGACATGGTTCAATCTGCCAACTCTGCGCCTCTTAAGGAGTCCCTGATCGAGCGCATGATCGAGTGGAGTGCCCGCAACAAATTCATGGTGTTCATGCTGGTGGGAGCGTTGACGCTGGCCGGTGTGTTCACGATGCGCAACACCCCCCTCGACGCCCTTCCTGATTTGTCGGACGTCCAGGTCATCGTGTTCTCCCAATGGGAAGGTCGGAGCCCGAATTTGGTCGAGGATCAGATCACCTATCCGATCGTCACCAAGTTGATCTCCGCGCCCAAAGTGAAGGTCGTGCGCGGGTATTCGTTCTTCGGTTACTCGTTCGTCTATGCAGTATTCGACGACGGAACTGACATATATTGGGCCCGGTCCCGCGTGTTGGAGTACATGCAGGGCCTTACGGAAAGCCTGCCTCCGGGGGTTACCCCGTCCCTCGGCCCGGATGCGACGGGTGTCGGCTGGGGCTTCCAGTACGCCCTTGTGGACAAGAGCGGAAAGCACGACCTGGCGGAATTGCGCTCCTTCCAGGACTGGCACTTGCGCTACTGGATTCAAAGTGTTGAGGGTGTAGCCGAGGTGGCGACCTATGGAGGCTTCCAGAAGCAATACCAGATCGACATCGATCCCAACAAGCTTCTGGCGTACGGGATTCCAATCACGAAGATCTTCTCGGCGGTCCGCGCCGCAAACAACGACGTGGGCGGACGCGAACTGGAGCGCTTCGGCACCACTTATCTGATTCGTGGCCATGGGTACATCAAATCGTTGGAGGATCTCCGACTCGTGGTCGTGGGCGCCGACTTCAAGGGTACTCCGGTCTTGCTGCGCGATGTAGCCCGCAAGATTGAACTGGGGCCCGAGATGCGCCGTGGTGCGGGGGAATTGAACGGCGAGGGAGAAACCGTGGGAGGTATCGTCGTGGTCCGCTTCGGGCAGAACGTCCTCCAAGTCATCGAGAGCATCAAAGCGAAACTGGAAGAGGTCAAACCTTCACTCCCGCCGGGGGTGGAGATCGTGACGACCTATGATCGCTCCGATCTGATCAACCGGTCGATCCAGACCCTGACGCGGACCATCATCGAAGAGTCCATCATTGTCTCGATTATTGTCATTGTCTTCCTGTTAGATTTTGGAGGCGCCCTTCGCGCGATCATCACTCTGCCAGTTGCGGTCGCCCTGGCCTTCATTCCCATGTACTATATGGGACTCACCGCCAATATCATGTCCCTCGCTGGCATCGCGATCGCCATTGGCGCAATCTGCGACGAAGCCGTGGTGATGGTGGAAAATGTCCACAAGCACCTGGAGCACGCGCCGCCCGGGCTAAACCGCAAGGAGAAGCAGGAAATCATTATCAAAGCCTGCAAGCAGCTGGGGAAACCGCTGTTCTTCGCGCTCCTGGTCATCACCGTGAGTTTCATGCCGGTGTTTACTCTCGAATCCCAGGAGGGCCGACTCTTCAAGCCCCTGGCGTTCACGAAGACATTCACCATGGCCTGGGCGGCCTTCCTTTCGGTGACCATTGGTCCGGCCCTCATCGTCCTCATGACCGGTGCCAAAGTCATCCCCGAACACAAGCACCCCATCAGCCGTATTCTGCACCGGATCTACTATCCATGGGTCAGCATGTTAATGACCCGTCGGATTCTCTCGATCGTTCTTGCCCTGATCGCCGTCGGCTCGGCTGTACCCATCTACAAGAAGCTGGGCTCAGAATTTATGCCGCCCATCGATGAGGGCACAATTCTGTATATGCCCACTACATTGCCGACGATTTCGATCACCGAGGCGACTCGCTTGATGCAGATTCAGGATCGCATTATCAAGCAGTTCCCCGAGGTCGTCAGCGTCCACGGAAAGGCCGGACGCGCCGAAACCGCCACCGATCCCGCGCCGCTCGAAATGTTTGAGAGTGTTGTTCAACTCAAGCCTGAGAAGGAATGGCGAACAGTCCCTGTGCAGCGGTGGTACTCCCGTTGGGCACCCGATTGGGCGAAGTCCGGCCTGCGCCTGGTCTGGCCGGAACTGCGCAGCATCACGAAGGATGAACTCGTGACCGAGTTGGATGATGCGCTGCAGATTCCCGGTCAAGTGAATGCCTGGACCATGCCCATTAAGGCCCGCATCGACATGCTGACGACAGGCATTCGAACACCGATCGGTATCAAGATCTTCGGCCCCGATCTGGGTGAAATTGGCAAACTCGGGGAGCACTTGGAGTCGGTGATCCGCCAGGTGCCCGGCACACGGAGCGTCTATGCCGAGCGAACTACGGGGGGATACTACCTGGACATCATCCCGAAACGGGATGCCATCGCACGCTATGGCCTGAACGTCGAGGACGTGCTCATGCTGGTGGAAACCGCCATCGGGGGAATGGCGTTCGAGCGCACCATCGAAGGCCGGGAAAGATACTCCATCAGTGTGCGTTACAGCCGGGAGCTTCGCGACGACGTCGACAAGTTGGGGCGTGTCCTGGTGCCAGTCGATTCTGCAATGGCGGATGTGAACTCGCGCGGATCCCAGGAGGGAATGTCGACCTCACCCGGAGGCAGCGCATCGCGCGCTGTTCGCCAGATACCGCTAGGGCAACTGGTTGAAATGAAGACCACAAGCGGAGCGCCGGTCATCCGTAACGAGGATGGAGCTCTGACCGGATGGGTCTATGTGGACATGGCCGGCCGGGACATCGGCAGTTATGTGGTCGATGCGAAGAAGGCGGTGGAGGAAAAAATCGAGAAACCAGGACTCCTGCCATCGGGCTATCGGTTCGAATGGTCGGGCCAGTACGAACACATGCTCCGCGTGCGGGATCGGCTGAAGGTGGTAGTTCCGGTGACTCTCGCCCTGATCTTCGTCCTCCTCTACATGAACTTCAAGAGCGTCGCCGAGACGTTCATCATCCTGCTATCCATCCCGTTCGCCATGACGGGGAGCATATGGTTGCTCTGGTTCCTTGGCTACAATCTCAGCATCGCCGTATGGGTGGGAATTATTGCCTTGGCGGGCCTGGCAGCACAGACCGGAACGGTCATGATCATCTACTTGGACGAGGCCTTTCACGCTTACCAGAAGGCCGGTCGAATGAAGACACAACATGACCTTTTTGAGGCGATCACTTATGGCGCGGTTCAGCGGGTACGGCCGAAGCTCATGACGGTTGCCATGGTCACGATGGGCTTGGTGCCCGCGCTTTGGGCGCACGGCGCAGGCGCGGAGGCAATTCAGCGAATCGCCGCGCCTATGATTGGAGGACTCATCACCAGCACGATCCTAACCCTGGAAATCGTGCCGGCGATCTATTCGCTCTGGCGCGGTCGCCAGGTAGAGTGGATCAAGGGGCCTCGCCCGCCACGCAAGAAATGGGAGGAATTGAGCATGCAATTCGTTCAATGGGAAAGACTGGCTCACCAAGTCGCCGATGCACCGCCCGCAGCCGGCGCAAGCTCTGCCTCGTCATGAGAGTCGATAGGAATGGAAACCCAAGTCAGGCATTACTACCCAGACACAAGCGGTTGCGCAGTGAGATCCTTTAGTCGGGTCCGAAGCCACAGTCTTCGGGATTATGGAAGGGCATAGTATCCCTGCCGTGCGAGAGGGAACCTTATGGAGCACACGCGATGTATGATCGACTCAGGTCAAGGCCGAAGCCATCAGCCACACGCGGGCACACCCCTAAATCACTAATTGAGACTGCGTACACCCGTTGTGAGACCCGGAGCACCCGTCACAATTGGGGCATCCGAGCGAAACCGGGCCGATTTAGTACCGAGCGGCCTACCAGAAATTATGAGTGTCTCCAAGTGTGCGCATCGTCGCTTCGCTCGCTCGGATGCGACGCCCAGGTCCCCGGGAGCAACCACGGTGCAAGCAGCCGATGTCAGAGATATGAGGCGATTGATGGCCGGCGACGAGGATGCGCTCGGCGCACTGATGAGAAGGCATTCCCGTGACCTATATCAATACCTCAACCGTATCCTCAAGAACGCTTCCGATGCAACCGAGCTTGTTACCGAGGTGTTTTACCGTGTCTACAGACACCGGCTTGCCTTCAGCGTTCGCTCTTCGTTCAGGGGATGGCTTTCTTTGATTGCATTTCGGATGGCTCAGACACGACTTCGTTGGCGGGAGAGGCATCCAGAGTTCTGGCAGTCCACGAGCCTCGCCCTCAGCTCGAAGCCGGCACGTCCGCGCGCTGTCTCGGATCCTCACGCGACGCCCGCGGAGCAAGCGGCAACTGATGAGTGGCTGGGTACCCTTCAAAAGGCCCTACAACGGATCCCGGCTTCGTCGCGGGAGGCAATTGCATTGGTCTGCTTTGACGGGTGTTGCCACAAGGAGGCAGCCGCGCGGCTTAGGTGTACCGTCAAGGCCGTCGAGACGCGATTGTACCACGGCCGGAATCGGCTGAAGGGTGAGCTGAAAAGGATGGTTGGCTGACAGAAGTGGCTGCCTGGCAACGCGGAGTGGCGTAGGGCTTCCAAAGTGGCGGTGAAACTTGCGGGACCTTGATTCTCGGCGATGCTCATGGTTGCGGCGGTCGCGTTTGGACTCTGGTTGGAGGGACGGGCGCACTTCGGAGGGCAGCAGCATACCCACCCCCCGGGGGGCGGGTGCAAAGGAATGACCTTGCTTCAATTAGTTTGGCCAGACGGTGACCGATTGCGTCGGGCCGTTGGGAGCGTGCAGCCGAATCTCTTTGGGCTCACGGGCTTTGGCCATGGGGATCTTCGGAGCCTTTGGAATTGCCGCGCTCGGCACCCAGATGGTCACCGATGGAGTGGCGCTGTTCGGCGCGTGTAGTTCAAGTACCTTGGGCACAAGGACCCTGTCGTTCGGGTTCTCAGCAGCGGTAGCGATGCTCAAGCTAGTGCTCGTGGTCAACAACGAGGCGGCCATGTTCAAGCCCGCGATTGTGGTGAGGTATTTGGCTTTCATGGGTCGTAACGCCTGCCTGGATTGAAATCTCCGGATCAAAGTACGTCCCTATCGCGCTACTTGATCGGCGCTACTTGGAACGTTTGCGTAGCGGGTTCAGCCTTGTAGCCCCGCGAGAGCCAGGGGAATTGCTCCAACGCGCGAGGGCTCGCCGCAAGCGCGCGGTTTCGGATTACATCAGAGAATTGACTGCCTCCGGTGTCTGGGGTGGCAACTGGCGATTTCAGAAGTTGCTCGGCCCGAGCCAATTCAGGATACTCCTCCAACATCCTCGGGCTGGCCGCGAGCGCCCGGTGCTTTCTGATGATCGAGACAGCGCTCTCCGTGGGCGTAGAGCGAACCGTCGATGTTGTCCGTGACAGCCAAGGGAACTGCTCCAGGGCGCGTGGACTTGCAGCCACCGCCTTGTTCGCCAAATCGCGGAGGAAGAAATCCTCGGCCGGAACGCTCGAAGTAGTTGCAATGATTGTGGCGATGACTGCGCCGACGAGATATGCCTTTTGCGTTTTCATGTTCAGATCCCTCGATGGTGCTCGGTTCGGGGCGTACGCCCCTCCTCCTATTATTACGCGGCTACTGCATCGGGGCCCTTGGCCATTTCTTGGCAAATCATGAGCATTGCTTGACTTCCGTGTGGTGAGATCTTCGGAGGGAATGCCAAGGGGTCCGGCGGTCGGTGGGTTTGCAGGCGCCGCAGAAGCCTTCGATCATGGGGTGTCGAGCATTTCGCACACCCCAGGCGGGAACGTTGTCCTTTGGCGCCTCGCTGGTTTTCCTGCCGGAAGGCCGGTGGACCTACGTGCCGCGGCCGGAAAACCGCTCCTACCCCGGTCCTCGGCCTGCCTCGCGGCAGTCTCGCCTGCCCGTCTGGACGCCAAAAAGCCCCGCGGGGTCGTCCGAGGGGCGTCGTGGCGCTGTGCTGGGGGCTACTTCTTCGCCGGCACGAGTTCGAACACCCGGGCGTAGAGGCGGACGCGGCCGGTGATGCGGCGGACGATCTTGGCGGCCTGCGCTTCGCCGAGCTTGAAGGCGGCGGCAAGGTCCTTGGCGATGGCATCCCGGTCCTTGCCGGTGAGGAACTGGTAGGCGACGAACCCGCCCTTGGTCTCCTTCAACTCGTCGAGGGTGGTGGGGAGCCGGTCGGTGGTTTCGCCGTCGGCGTCGGACTTCGCCGCCTTGGCAGGCTTCGTACACTTTTCGACCTTCGCCGGAGCGGCGGTGGGCTGGGTTGCGGGCTGCTCGGTCGCCGGGGCCGGCGTCGCCTTCTTGGCCTTGGCGGCCTTCGGCTCGGGCGTGGTCGTGGTCTTCGGGGTCTGGGTGGCTTCGGTGGTCTTCTTCATGTTGGTCTTTGGCGGGGCGGGGGTTTTGGTTGATCCGCTCCGAACGTGAGTCTCGCTACGGTGAGGCGGTGAGAGTGTCCAAGGGTTCTCCGAGGATTCCATGGGGCCGGCTCAGTAGAAGAGGCCCATCTCCCGTAATGACGCCCACGGGCGCGGGTGATCGGGACCGGACTGTCCGATCACGACATGATCGAGGACCTCGATGCGGATGATCCGGCCCGCCTGAACGAGTTCCCGGGTCGCCCTGATGTCGGATTCGGAGGGCCGCGGGTCACCGCTGGGGTGAGAATGGGCGACCACGATGGCCGAGGCGTTTCTCAGGATCGCCGTCCGGAAGACCTCACGCGGGGACATGAGGACGGTGTCGAGCGTGCCGATGCCCGCGAGGTGGAAGCCGGTTGCCCGCCGCCGGGTGTTGAGGTGGATCACGCAGAGGCTTTCCACTTCTTGGCTGTACCAGACGGCGGTCGCGATGTTCGCCATCCAGTAGTCGTAGATGCGGTCCGGGGAATCGCAGCAGGCTATGGGCACCGGCAGTTCACGAAGGCGGACGACGCCGAACTCGTGGTTGTCCTTCGAACGACGGCGACGGGGAGGTGTCTCGCTCATGGTCAGCCCAAGGGGATGAAGCCGCCATTGTGCTCGGTGATGGCGCGGTCGTAGGCCTCCTCGATCACGGACTGCAATGTGTCGCAGTACACGTCGAGGACGCAGGCCAACACCATGGATTCGGCCTTCCGTCGGGCGTGCCCCTCGACGAGCCACACCGTGTAAGTGTCGTCGGGTTCGTAGACGATGATGAGCGTCCATGCCCGGCCGGGCTTCCCGTTCACCCGCGCCTGCAACCCAACGTCGAACTCGACGCGGGGCGGACCACCTTCCGAGGTGAGTCGGGATCGAAAGCCGGAACGGTATTCGCCCTCGGCTTGGGCGCAGCGGTAGAGGAACTCTTGCGCGCCGATGTAGGTGAAGGCCCCGCGGAGGCCGAGGCCTCCAGCTTGGGTGATGATGGTGCGGATGGTTTCAGGGATCGAGGCAAGGTCCATACAGCGAGCCTCGTAAGCGGCGCGCCCGGCAATGAACCAGTGTCGTTTACTCTGCCTGCCGCCAGGTGCTCACCCGGTCATCGACGATCCGCAGTTGGGCGACGATGTCGGCTTCCTCGTCCTGAAGCCGTTTCTCGATGGTCGCGACGTCGTGGCCTGCCAGCGAGGGAGCCATCCGGTGGATGCGCGTTACGAGTTTTCGGATTGCCGCCCCGAGTTCGGCGCCGAGGTGGGAGACCTCACGTGCCGAAACCAACTCGCGCTTCATCCGCCGGATGATCACCCGCAGCTTCTCGTTCTGGAGCAGGACCTGGGCGGCCCGCTCGACCTCGTAGCTGATCGCCTGGGGCTGATCGGTGACGTGCCACCAGCGCAGGAACGCGGCCAATCGGACCTTTCCGTCCCGGACAGCCGAGCAACGCCGCCGCTTGGCGCGCCGGAGTGCCGCCATCGGGATGCCCGTGGCGGCTTCGCAGGCCGAGAAGCAGTCGTACTCGTCATGCAATTCCGACGTGCGCTCGCGCTCTTGGTAGTAGCGCAGGAGGCCCTGGATGGCCGGAACGAGCAGGTACTCGTTCTTGACGGGCCGGGGAAACCAACCGTCGTCGGCGTGGCGTCGGAGCTGGCGTTCGGAGAGGCCGGACAGCTTGGCGAGTTGGGCAGCGGAAATGGTTCCGGGTGTTGGCATCGGTCAGGGGGCTGGGGTGGCAGTGCAAGGTCTGGAAGTCCCGGGGTCCTGTCGGACGCCGGTCGAGAACGCTGGCCGATTTTGGGCCACCGCGCTCGCGCGTTGACCTGGTTTCATTGGGTTTTTCGAGCGATTCCGTGACATGGTGCGCGTTTTTTCGAATTTCGTTCGTTCGCGTGCGCATTCGGGGCTGACGCCACACCTCCACCCCACCGGGGGTAGGAAAAAGATTCCTTCCATCCCTGACACTCCTGACGAGGACCGGTGCCTCCCCCGCGAGAAGGCGGTCCTCGCCGGCCGTAGGCGGCAGGCAAGTAGACCACCGCCAACGAACGCGGCGGCGCGTCTCGCAGGCAGAGGCAGGCGGTACCGGGGCGGAGTCCGGTCAGCCTACGACGGCAGGAACGGGACTGGGGCCGTAGCTGATCTCGGTGAACCGGGCGGCATCCCAGTCAACGTGCTGTGGGCGTCCGCTCGGGCAGTAGACTTGTTGCGCCGGGCGGCCGAACTCCGACCGGCTGGCGGTTTCCAAGGCCGCCAGCATCTCGCCGGCCAAGGCGCGGTCGCACCAGGGCTTGGTCGAGACGTGGAGGACCAAGTGGAGCAGCCGGGCTGGATCGGTGCAGCGTTCAAGGTCGATCTCGCAGGGCGTCGGGCCTTTGACGACGAGCGCGAGCCGACCGAAGTCGACCTCGACGCGGGGGTGTTGGTGGTTGGGGGATGGATTCGGGGTCATGGTGGTTCTTGGCTTCGGGTTCGGTTCACCGCGGACAGTCAGGCACGAGCCGGGAATGTCCGCCGCCCGTCGGCAACCCGGGGCCGGGGCGGAAATGGGCCAAGGAATGGTCACCAGCGTTCGACGACAGCGAGTTGCCTTCCGGTTCTCTTCGCGAAGTCCTCGAAGATGAATTGCCGCCATCGGCGGTATTCCGGGAGAAGATTCCTCGATCCTGGGCCATCCCACTCGACCTCGTACCGGACCGGATCGGTGCCGATGGTGGCGGTGGCCTTGGTCCCGTTGGCGAAGACGTGATGGTAGGTGTGGGTCACAGGAGGTGCGATTGATGGTTGGGGTTGGTGGCGGGTTCGGAATCCGAGGCACTCGCCACGGATTCGATTCCAGCCGCCTTTGAAGAGAGGAATTCCGAGGTCGCTGGGGTGGGCATCAGATGAGCCAGCCAGCGGTGGTAAGGTTCGAGGCTCCAGGTCTCTCGAACGGCCGGAGCGGCGCCAAGGGGACGGGGGAGGGTCGGTCCGACGATCTTCCTGGCATCGTCGAGTTTGTGAGCCAGTTCTTTCTCGGTCCATGGCGGCTGGCAGCGTTCATTGAAGTCCCGCAGCAACGCCATCGCGTCCCGGTCGCGAAGTCCGAACCGGACGAGCCAGCACGCGGCGGTGAACGTGGTGTCGTGGCCACGGCTGCCGGAGACGGCTGGGGGTAACTGGGCCAGGTAATCCCGGGCTCGGCGTTTCAGGTCCATGACGACCTCCAGACCGTGCTCCACCCGGGAAACCCCAGCTCCACCCAACCCCTATAACTCCCTACATATTGATGATTCCAATTTGTAAGAAAGTTATAGGGGTTGGGTGGACTAGGGTGGTTGGGTGGAGCTGCGTTCATTTTGGCGTCCGGTCGAAGGTGTAGGTCCGCATCGTGTCGGCGTCGCCGGATGGCTTCCGGTACGTCTGTTGGGATCGGCGGACATCGAATCCGTCCACCTGGACCAGGTCGGCGTCCTGGAACACTCGCCGCAGGAGGGAGCCGACCTGTCGCTTGGCCATGTCGCCGTCTGCCTTTTCCTTCAGCCCTGGGATCTCGATGTCGTGCATTGCGCAGATCTCGGCGAGGCCGGTGGCGTTGAGCGACTCCCCGAGCCGTTTCTCGCCTTCCAGCGCCAGAGCGATCGATCGGACCCAGACAAGGGCTGGATTGGCGACCCGCTCTTGCGCCGCCGGGTGACCTTCCATGACCGGAGCCCCGCCCATCAGGTTCTGCACGATCCAGTCGACGACCTGACACCATTCGCGGAAGTCGTGGCGGGTCTCGTCCGTCCGAGGCTTCCCGGCGGCGATCCAGGCCGTGACCAGCGAGAACACCGCCCCCAGGAACGTGGGCTGGAGCCGCTGAAGCTCGCCGAGGGTGTCGCGGTAGCGAAAGCCTGGCCGCTTGCGAATCCGGCAGATGCTGGCGCGGTTGGCGAGGTCGCGGGTGGTTTCCAGCCCGTTGCTCGACATCTGGAGGAGGAACCGCTTGGGGTCGATCATGACTTCCCCACGGTGGGGAACTCGCGCTGGGAACAGGGTTGGGCACGTCAGGAACGCCTCGAGGTGCTGCGAGTCGAGCCGGCCGCGGAAATTGTCGAGGCAGATGAAGGGGCGACCGGAGATGATGGCGGCGGCGAAGGACTCGTCCACGCTGCCGACACCGCCTTGGCGGGCGGTGACGAAATAAGCGCTCTCGCCGTACAGGGCCGCGACGAGGTGGTGGCGGTAGCCTTTGCCGCTCTGGCTCTGGTCGGCCTCAGCGCAGTCGATGGGCACCGAGCCCTTCAGATGCCCGCCCATGCGGAGCGCGGGGGTCAGGAATGCCGCCAGGGCGCGACTCCGGTCGCCGGGCGACTGGAAGTCGAATTCAGCGATGAGCGAGTTCAGGAGCAGGGAGGCGTGCTCAGGCGGGAACTGCGGCGGAGCGTCTCCGGCGACAATCAGCAGGCCTCCGAGTTCCGCGTGGTAGCCCTCGCCGAGAACCGCGACCTCGTTTGCGTTCTTTTCAATCAGCACGGGGCAGCGCAGGACGCTGGCGATTGGGGGGAGAAGTTCCCGGGCTTCGGTGGTCGCCATCAGTGCCGTGGCGTCGTCCCGGGGCAACCGGGTTGGCTTGAGGGTTGGCTGACCGTCGTCGCCGACGCGCCAGGCCATCAGACGGCCGATCTTCTCGACGCGGCTCCGGAAGGCCTCGGGGCGGAGGATTTCCAGGCCGGCAATACCATCGTAATCCACCCGCTCAACCAGGGCGCCACCGCGCCAGAAAATCGTTCGGGCCGGGGCGAGCCGAGAGAAGATCTCCTGGGCTGCCTCGCTGAACGAAACCCCGCCAGATGGCAGGATCACGATGTTGCCCGGCTCTCCCTCGGCCGTGGGCGTGGCGGCTGCCTTGGCAACGGGTGGACTGGTGCGCGGAGGGGCCTCGGGCTTCGGCTCCGGGATCGGAAGCGGAATAGCGTCCTCGCGAACCCAGAGGTCCGGATCGTGGCTGACGAAGCAGAGCCGGAGGCGGTCCTTGACCTTCTTGTCGATGTCTCGGCCATAGCATTCGCGGAAGTAGACCTCGGCGGCCGCGAAGCTTTCCTCGTGGCGGTCAGGATCGATGCGCAGGCCCAGTTTCAGTCCCTCGCCGGAGGGAGACACGTACCCGAAGGCGATGTGCGGATCGGCTTTGACCAGTTCTCGGACGGTCGCCAGATCGCCGCCGAGGTGGTCCATGTCGACTTGGATAAGCCCCGTATGGCTTTGTTGCCCCTTGCGCGTCTCCGCGGTCCCCGACATCGCAAAGGCTGGGAGGGCTCGTTTTTCGCGGTCGTAGGCCGCCCGATCGCGAGCCAAGAGCACACGAAGCTCTCCAATCCGCTTTGCCCAGCGTCCATTGCGAATGGCCACGAGGATTTTCCCCAGCGCGACATCCTGCGGCTCCTTGCTGAAGGCGTTCCCATACATCGAGACCGGGCGGCCAAGGAGCGGCGTGGGTTCCTCGGACGTCGGCTCCCGCTCCATGATGGGCGGGGACTCAACGACGGCTTCGGGATCTGGTGCAAGGATGGCCATGGGAGGGCTTCTCCGTTTCCCGCGATCACGCGGGCGATTGATCGCTGCCGGCCTGGGCCTCCATCTTCGCGATGTAGTCGAGCATGCTTTGGAGGTTGAAGAGGCGGCAGCCCTTGACCTTGCCGGGTTCGCGCAACGAGACCGAACGGATGTGCCCCTTTCCGGCCAGTTCGTAGAGCTTGGCGCGGGTCAGCCCGGTGAAGTGCTCGTGGCCGTCGGTGGGGGCGCGGACCCAGACCGGCATTCCTTTGGCCTCCTCCTGGAGGAGTTGCTTGGCGAGTTCGCGGGCGGGGACGGGTGGGTTGGTAGAGTTAGCGGTCATGAGGGGAGAGTATCAAAATGGCGTGGACGGTGGTTTGGGTCTCAGTGGGTCGCACTGTGCAACACTGTGGAGCGTTCCTGGTCCCACTTTGAAACGCTGTGCAACGCGTTCTTGCCGCCACCCCGGTCAAGCAAGTTGTTGAACATTTCGGCTTCGATCAGGCCTTGGGATCGCCACCGCGTTTGGCGTGGTGTTTCCGGTCGGCCCGCAGCGCTGCCGCCCGACGTTCGAAGGCCTCGGTTTTCAGGTAGGCCTCGACCTCGGACAGCCGGAACCGTCGGCGACCGCCGAGGGAATGGCCGGGCACCTGCCACCGCCAGAGCGTTGCGGCGCTGATGCCGAGGCGTTGCCCGACCTCGCGAAGGGTCAGGTAGGGTTCATGGGTGGGCGCGGTCTTCGCGGGATCGATCGCTGCCAGTTGGCCGCGCAGGACGGCGAGGGCGTCGTCCCGGCGGTTCGGGGCGGCCGCCAGGGCGGCGTGCATCAGTTCTTCGAGGGCGGTGCTCATCGGGTCATCTCCTTCGGTTTCATGTCGGACATTTTCATCGCGTACACATAAGGGGGAACGTTCGACCCACGTGTGCGCGTCGCCCAAGTGCGGAACGTTGTCCCTCAAATCTCCAATGCCCCTCGATTGGCAGCGCAAGTTGCTCGCGTGCAACGCGATGCGCGGAGAGGCAACGTTGTCCTTTGCGGCCCCTGAGGCTTCGCGGAAACATTCGAGGTTGTCGGGCTGACAAGGTGGATTTGCGGCTCATCAACCAAGGGCGGAACGTTACGCTTCATCGTGCCGGTCCATGCCGAGGAGCCGGCCCCGCGACCGCCCCTTCGGGAGGCGCCACCGGCTCCTGAACCTGCGCCTTGAGGGGGCCGGCGCCTATTCGCGCCAGCAGCGCCGGCAAGCGCCGCACTGTTCGAGGGATTGATCCTGCCGTGCTCTGTCGCCGTCATGCCGGTGCCGAGCGGCGGCGCTCAATGCCATGCCGCCCTACACCAGTGCGGAACGTTACGCTTCAACACCGGGAAGGGGCGGATTTCAGGACGCTGAATGGCTCGTCGCCCGAGGGGCTCTAGGCACCCAGCTTCGTCCCACTGTCCAAACACAACTGGGTCATCGCCTGCGAGGAACCGTTCGCCATAGTCCCCACCTACCATAAGGGCACCCCGAACACGCTGAACGGCCCGCCATCCTCCGGGGCGTGGAACGTCGGCGATTTCTGGCGGGACCAGAACCGAGCGGAGTTCGTCTGCACCGTGGCCGGCACGCCGGGCACCTGGCAGCAGACGGCGCCGGCAACCGTCAGCGCCGACCCGGCCAGCGGGACGTTCCCGACCGGGTACCTGATCCTGAATGTCGCTGACGGCGGTCTAAAGCGCCATGCCGGAGCGTTCTCGTGGGAGGTTCAGATGGGGGCGGGAACGTCCTCGAAGGTCGGATTTCACGGGGCAGCGCCGAGCGCGCAACGGGCTAACGCGGATCAGGCCGCCGCCACCGACCTCGCCAGCGTCATCACCCTCACCAATGAACTCCGAGCGGCGCTGGTCGAGAAAGGGTTGATTAAAGGGAGCGCCTGAAACGTCCGACGATGGGTGCAAGGCTCTTTCGGTGTTCAGGAGTTGAACATCGGTTGATCTGGTGCTACCAATTTTTGTTGTGCAGTCGCTCAGTCGAGTAATGTGCCTTGTGATGGCCCTGGTTTGGGTGCCATTGACCGCCCATTGTCGGCTCGCTTCCGTGCCAGGACTTGAATTTCTCCGCTGCGCGGACCACGAACACTCGGGGCACAGCGACAACAAGTCCTGCGAGGATTGCGGTTGCTGTGTTCAGGAATCCGGCAAGTACCAGTCTTCTCGCTGGGAGGATCGCGTCGCCGATGTCCGCCCGGAGTTCGTGCCCCCGATCGATGTCGGGGTTCTCGCTGTCGGACTTCCCTCCGAGGAGTCTGAAGGTGTACTGGTTGCGGCACCCCCGCCGCCTTTGTCGACCTCCTGGGCATTTGCCCTCCGTCTCGCCCTCCCTGTCCGCGCTCCCTCCGCAGCTTCCTGAACGGCTCACGCTCTCGGCGTGAGTCTTCACATTTTCGGGTACGCATGCGTCCGCATGCCGTGCTGGCTCATTTTCATGTATTCAACCATTCACCTAGCTCATGCTTTCAATACCATTATCTGTTGCACCCATTTTCTGCGGCGCCGGAAGGGGCGCCGCGATTCTCCTCGTCCTCAATCTGATGGCCCACCAAGCCATTGCTTCGACGAATACCCCACCCACTGAACTTGCTTCCGCCACGTTGGAGGCCGTGGTCGACGAAGCTCTCGCCAAGAATCCGGAACTCAGGTTCTACGAAGCCGAAATCGCGGCAGCGACCGCCGGCCGAAGAACGGCGGGCGCGTGGCGCAACCCGGAACTAACCGGAACCATCGGCCATAAAACGGCGGACGGTGGCGGTTTGAGTGCGGAAGGAGTCGCTTGGTCGGTGTCGGTTCTCCAGCCCTTCGAGTGGCCCGGCCGCATCGGACTCCGCAAAGCCATCGCCAATCAGGACGTCGAGTTGGCCAACCTGGGCCTAGCCCGATTCAAGACCGCGCTGGCTGGTCGCGTTCGAGCCCTCGCCTTCAGTCTCTTCGCTGCCGAGGAAAAATCAGCCGCCGCCTCGGAAGTGGCTGATCGATTCAAGGCGCTCAGGGAGGTCCTGGTCCAGCGCGACCCGGCAGGTCTCACGCCACTGCTGGAGATTCGGGTCATCGAGGCAACGGAACTCAACGCCCAGCGCAAGGCAAGCGAAGCGCTCCTGGTTACGCAATCGGCTCTCCTGGAACTTAACCAGCTCAGGGGGGCACCGCCCCAAATCTCGTTGAAGATCGCCGATAGCTCCCTGGCGTTTCGACCACCCGAGGACCGCGACGAACTGCTGGCCATGGCCCGCACGAACAACTTCGAGTTAAAGGTTCGAGCCGTCGAACTCGCCCAACAGGGCTTCCGGGTCGATCTCGCGCGCAACGAGCGCTACCCGGCGGTTGCGCTTGGTCCCACTTTCGCCGAGGAGAACGCTGGATCGGATCGCGAACGCATTCTCGGCGTTGTTGTCTCGCTGCCGCTGCCCTTCTGGAACCGGAACCGCGGGAATGTCGAGGCGGCTTCGGCGCGACAGACCCAGGCCGCGGTGTCCTACGAACTCGCGCAGAGGGACGTTACCCGTCGAGTGCTCGAAACGGCTCTTACGTATGAGACGAAGCTCCGGGAGATGGCCAAATGGCGGCCGGACTCGGTGGCGCACTTCCGGGAGGCGGCCGAGGTCGCCGATCGCCACTACCGCCTCGGAGCCGTTCCCATATCCACGTACGTGGAGCTCCAGAAGCAGTATCTGGATGCGGTCGAGGGTCTCTTGGACACCAAAAGGGAGGCGCTGGAAGCTGCGGTCCAATTAGAGCTGCTTACCGGGGTTTCCATGCCGTTATCCCGTGCCACCCCAAGGAAGGAGGGCAAGTGAAGCACTTCACCAACTGCTGGCTGCCTGTGGCTGCGGCGCTCGCGACTGTCGTGTCGACAGGCTGTGGCCCGAACAATTCAGGCGCACCAGACGCACACGCTACGGAAAGCCACGAGGAAGGCGATGGGCACGCTCATGGCGAGGAAGGTGAATCGGCCGCAGGAGCCACGTTCAAACCTGGGAAGGGCGTGATCGTCACCGAGGAGACCAAGAAAATTCTGGGTCTCGAAGTCGCCGACGTCTTGGAGGAACGGCTCCCCGCCGAGACGCGATTCACCGCCCAGATATTTGGCGAAAGACACCATCACCTCCCCAATCCCGCCGACCACTCCGGGTGCGACGTCCATGGCTCGGGGCTCGTTTCCCAGGAAGTCGCGTCCAATCTCAAGCAAGGTGACCCCGTCCTGATCCAACTCCCCACCCGCGATTCATTGCATGGGGTCATTCTCGCCATTCAGAAGGCGGTGGCGCTGGGAGAATCCGAGGTCATTGTCGGCATCTCCAACGCCATCTCTGTTCTGCAAGCCGGAGAGTTCGTTCCCGCCTCGATCATCCATCCCGTGGAACAGCCTACGGCCACCGTGCCTCGATCGGCACTGCTTCGGACCTCGGAGGGCACCTTTGTCTATACGGTCAACGGCGATGCGTACTTTCGCACGCCGGTTCGCACGGGTGCCGAGAGCGGCGGCCGGATCGGCATCACGGATGGCTTGCTACCCGGCGACCAGGTCGTCCTGAAGCCAGTGCAGACGCTCTGGTTGATCGAACTCCGTGCCACCAAGGGAGGCGGACACTCCCACTAAACAGGCCTCCGAGGTTCTCACTCCATGAATACGATCTCCGCTCGAAAATTCTCCATCGGATCAATCCTGCTGGCTCTCCTCTTCTTGGCCGACGGCTGCGCGACTCCGCCAACACGCCCCGGACTGAGTACCACCGTGAAATCTAGATCCGGCGTTCGGGTTACCAGTGTCCGCGTGTTGGATACCTCCAAGGGTGTCCAAATCTCGGGCACCGTGAGCAGCACGTTTGGGTACTACCAATCCCCACGACGACACCTCGACATCGAGGTCCTCGGTCCTGATGGCCGGCTTTCCAGCCGTACTCCGGTCAGGTTCTTCCCGAATCCGATCCGGCATTCCCGCTTCGGGCATCCCCATTCCAGTTTCGCCATCACGCTGCCCGAGCCTCCGCCTGTCGGCAGCACGGTCCGCGTCGCCGTTCACGCCACCTCCATCGCGGACTGCCGCACCTGACACCCAAATGTTGCACCGTCTCCTCGAATTCTCCGTCCGCCAGCGCGTGTTCGTGCTGCTCGCCACCGTGGTCATGGTCGGCATCGGTGTTTACTCCGCGTTGCGGCTGCCGATTGACGCCGTGCCGGACATCACCAACGTCCAGGTGCAGATCAACACCGCCGTCCCAGCGTATGCGCCGGAAGAGATCGAAAAGCTCGTCACGTTCCCCATCGAGAACGAGATGGCCGGCATCCCCGGTCTGACGGAGTTGCGCTCGCTTTCCAAGTTCGGACTCTCGCAGGTCAACCTCATCTTCGAGGACGGCACGGACCTCTACCGCTCGCGCCAGCTCGTCAGCGAACGGGTGCAGACCGTGATTGATGAACTGCCGCCGGGCCTGACACCCAAGCTCGCACCCATCAGCACCGGCCTCGGGGAGATTTATTACTACGTGGTCGAATACGCCGCCGACGCGACCAAGAAGCCGCCCACGCGCGTCGAGCAGTTGATGGAGTTGAAGCTCATCCACGATTACGTCATCAAGCCGCGTCTGCGCTCGACGCCCGGCGTGGCGGAGGTTAACTCACAGGGCGGTTACGAAAAGCAAATCATCATCCAGCCGAACCCCGACAAGCTCAAGAGCGTCGGCATGTCATTCAGCGAAATCGCCGAAGCCGTTGGCGAGAACGTCGAGAACGCGGGTGGCAGTATCATTCAACTCGGTGGCGAAACCTTGACAATCCGCACGGCAGGCCGCGTCCAGACACCCGAAGAAATCGAGATGCTGCCGCTGAAGTTCGGTTCGCGCGCCACGCCGCTGCGCGTCAAGGACGTGGCGGACGTCGTCATCGGCAAGGCCGTCCGCACCGGCACGGCCACCTACAAGGGCGAGGAGGCGCTGCTCGGAGTGGCGCTGATGCTCGCGGGAGAAAACAGCCGCCTCGTCGCCAAGGCCGTGGACGCGAAGCTCAAGGAAATCCAGCCCAAGCTGCCGTCGGGCGTGGAGATCATCCCGGTCTATGATCGCACGGTGCTCGTGGACCGGACCATCCGCACGGTCGAGACCAGCCTGTTCGAGGGCGCGATTCTCGTCGTCGTGGTGCTGCTTATCATGCTTGGCAACTGGCGTGCGGCACTGATCGTGGCACTGGCGATCCCGCTCTCCCTGCTGTTTGCCATGACGGGCATGGTGCAGGGCAAGGTGAGCGGCAACCTGATGAGCCTGGGTGCGATTGACTTCGGCCTCATCATTGATGGCGCAGTCGTGATGGTGGAGAACATCATCCGTCACCTCGCGGAGAAACAGCACAAGCTCGGGCGCAGGCTCACGGCGGTCGAACGCGCGCACGAAGTCCTCGTCAGTGCCAAGGAAGTCGCCAGCCCGATGTTTTTCGGCGTCATCATCATCACCGTGGTCTATTTCCCGATCCTCGCGCTGACCGGCATCGAGGGGAAGATGTTCAAGCCGATGGCCATGACCGTCATCTTCGCGCTCGTGGGCGCGCTCGTGCTGGCGCTGACGCTCATGCCCGCGCTTTGTTCCTATCTGCTCGGCGGCAACATCAGCGAAAAGGATTCCTTCCTCGTGAAGTTCGCGAAGAAGATTTACGCGCCCTTCCTCAACTTCTCCCTGCGCGCCCGCTGGCCGGTGGTCGGGGGCGCGGTTGCGCTGCTGGCGCTGGCGGTGTTCATGTTCAGCCGCCTCGGCGCGGAGTTTGTGCCGCAGTTGGACGAAGGCTCGTTTGCCACGCACATGATTCGCACCACCAGCATCGGCATTGACGCCAGCGTGGAGATGCAGAAGCAGGGCGAGAAGCTGCTCATCGAGAAGTTCCCCGAAGTGGCCTACACCTTCAGTCGCCTGGGCACGGCGGAAATCGCCAGCGACCCGATGGGCGTGAACGTCGCGGACACCTACATCATGTTCAACCCGCCGGAAAAATGGCGGAAGGTGAACGGGAAAATCATAAGCAAGGAGGAACTGGCGGCGCTCATGACGGAGGAACTGGGGAAACACCTGCCCGGCGAAGGTCACCTGTTCAGCCAGCCCATCGAGATGCGCTTCAACGAAATTCTCGAAGGCACGCGCGCCGACATCGCGGTGAAAGTCTTCGGCGAGGACTTCGCGGTGATCGAAAAAGTGGCCAGCGAGGCGAGAGAGATTCTGGAGCAGATTCGCGGCGCATCCGACGTGGAGTTCGACGCGCTCGGCAAATCGCCGTTGCTCGAAATCGTTCCCAAGCGCGAGGCCATGAGCAAATACAAGATTCACGCGGCGGAGTTGAACAATGTCGTTCACGCCGCGCTGGCCGGGCAGGAAGTCGGCAAGCTGATCGAAGGCAACCGCCGCTTCGACATCGTCGTGCGGTTGAGCGAAGAGCAGCGCGAGCAAATCGATGACCTCAAACGCCTGCCCGTGCGCGTGGACGACGGCGGGTTGCTCACGCTTGGCCAGGTCGCCGACTTCCGCGTGGTGGAACAAGTCGCCGCCATTGCGCGCGAATACAGCCAGCGCCGCGCCGCCATCATGGTGAACCTGCGCGGGCGCGATGTGGAGAGCTTCGTCCTTGAAGCGCAGAAGAAAGTCGCCGAACAAATCAAACTGCCGGACGGCTACACCATCGAGTTCGGCGGCCAATTCAAGAACTTGCAGGAAGCCCGCGCCCGGCTGGCCATCGTTGTGCCGGTCGCGCTAGGACTCATCTTCGTGCTTGTGTTCATGGCGCTCGGCAGCCTGCGGCAGACCTTGCTCGTCTATACCGGCATCCCGCTTGCCGTGACCGGCGGCGTGTTCGCGCTTTGGTTGCGCGACCTGCCTTTCAGTATCTCAGCCGGTGTCGGCTTCATTGCCCTCTCCGGCGTGGCGGTGCTCAACGGGTTGATGATGATTTCCTACTTCAACCTCCTGCGCGAGCAAGGCCACAAGCACAGCCTTACCGAGTGCGTCCGCGAAGGAGCGATGACGCGCTTGCGCCCGGTGCTGATGACGGCGCTCGTGGCCTCACTCGGTTTCGTCCCAATGGCCATTGCCAGCGGCGCAGGCGCGGAAGTGCAACGCCCGCTCGCCACTGTCGTCATTGGCGGCATCCTGAGTTCCACCTTCCTAACGCTCGTGTTGCTGCCGACGCTCTACGAGTGGCTGGAAAGGCGAAAACCAACTGCGGAGGACGCGCCTGGGGAATCCCCTTCGAGTGAAGGCGGACCGTCTCCCGACGCTGCGCCCGTTTCGTGAACAGCCTATGAAGATCTACTTCACCGCCATCGGATTGTTCGCCATCACGGCGCTGGCCGAAATCTTCGGCTGCTACACCTTCTATCTCTGGCTGACGCTGAAGAAGTCCCCGCTCTGGATCTTGCCCGGCGTGGCGAGCCTCGCGCTGTTTGCGTGGCTGCTCACACTCCATCCCACAGCGGCGGGCCGGACCTATGCAGCGTACGGCGGGGTGTATATCGCGGCTTCGCTGGCGTGGCTCAAGTTCGTGGACGGGCTGTCACCCGATCGCTGGGATTTTCTCGGCGCGCTGGTTTGTCTGACCGGCGCGGCCATCATTTTGTTCCCTCACGTTGAAACCATAACCTCAAACTAAAAGACAGACACAAACATGAAAACAAACCTCCGTATCCTCACCCTGGCCACCGCCTTGTGCGTCGGGTTATTCACCGCCACCGCCGCCGACAAGGACGGCCACAACCACAAGGCCACGCCCAAGGGCGGACGTCTGCTCGATAAAACCGAACCCCATGCTGAGTTCGTTGTCGAGAAGGACCGCAGCGTCAGCATCAACTTCTACAGCGAGGACATGAAGCCCGTTGCCGCAACGACGCAAACCGTGACCGTCATCGCCGACGCCAAGAGCGGGAAGGAGACGCTTCAGTTCGAGAAGAAGGGCGACTCGCTCGTCAGCAAGACCAAGCTGCCCGATGGCGAAGGCTACAACGTCGTCGTGCAGTTCAAGCAGACCGCCGAGGCGAAGCCGTTGAACCTCCGCTTCAAGCTGGATATGCACACCTGCGGCGAGTGCAAGCGCGCGGAATACGCCTGCACCTGCGACCATTGATCAACCGACGGGACGCCCGCCGCGTGGCCGCCTTTCGCCGTGCGGCGGGCCAACTGGAAGGAGAAGTTTATGAAACGTTCATGCAAACCAGGACTCATCGCCGCGGCACTGATGCTCGCGGCCGTCGTTCCAGCGACACCCGCGGCCGCGCATACCGTGCGTTCGCGCACGGCCAGCGGCACGGTCGAGTCGCTGGATGTGGACACGCGCACGGTGAAGTTCTCACCGACGCGCGGCAATGCACCGACCGAACTCGCCCTGACCCGCCAGACGAGGTTCATTCACAACTGGCACTTCGCCCCGGCGGACGAACTCAAGGACGGCACGAGGGCGGTGGTCTATTATCGCACGCCGTTTTTCGGAAAGCCGTTCGTGACAAAAGTGGTTTGGGTCAACGGGAGCTGACACCGGAGACGGAATCGTGAGCCGATGGTTGTCACCCGAAAAAGCCGGCCGCCGTGCCGAACGCGCCGCCAAGGATGCGGAGCAGCTCCGCTGCGACAAGCGTCGAAGCCTGATGCTGATCATCGGCGTTGCCGTCGTGTCCGTGGGACTGGTAGTCGCCGATTACTTCTGGCTGCTGCATCAGGCGAAGCAGAAGCACGAGCGGCGCTACCATCGCGGCGCGAGAACCAACGCTCAAGCCTCCGCAGAGCCGGTAGTCGGGCAGAATCCAACCGCGAATCATGAGTGAAGAATCCAGCAGTTGCGGTTGCGGATCGAAAGCCGGCGCTCCCACCGCGTCGGTTCCCGCGCCCGTGTCGGCCGGAGGACCGGGAACGACCTTGCGCGTGGCGGGGATGGACTGCCCCGATGAAATCGCCGCGATTGAGCGTGTGTTGAAACCGATCGCAGGAGTGGGCGAAATCAAGGTGAACCTGATGGCGGGGACGGCGACGATTGCCCACGACCAGCGCGTCACGCCGGAACAATTGATTCAAGCCATTGGCACGGCAGGATTGAAGGCTTCAACGATGGATGGAAGCGAAGCCGGGGAGGAACACAGCGGCGATGCGAGCCGAGTGCATCTGATCTTGGTGATTATCTCCGGCATCTTCACCGGAGTTTCGCTCCTGCTACAGTGGCAGAATCTTTTTGCGCCTTACGGAAAGGCAGTTGCCGCTGCCGTCGCCATACTCGCGGGGGGCTGGTTCATTTTTCCGAAAGCGATTCGCGCACTGCGCCATGCCTCGCTCGACATGAATGTGCTGATGAGCGTCGCAGTGATCGGCGCGGCGTGCATTGGCGAATGGACGGAGGCAGCGGCAGTCGTGTTTCTTTTCGCGTTGTCGGAACTGCTGGAAGGATTCAGCGTCGGTCGCGCTCGCCGGGCGATTCAATCGCTGCTTGAACTCACGCCGGAAACCGCGTTGGTAAAGCGCGGCGACCAGATTCAAGAAGTGCGCGTCGAAGAAGTCAAAGTGGATGAAACCCTCATCATCAAATCGGGAGCGCGCGTCCCGCTCGATGGCGTTGTAACTTCCGGCGAATCGGCAATCAACCAAGCACCCATTACCGGCGAATCCATGCCGGTGGAAAAGAATGCGGGGGACACCGTGTTCGCGGGGACGATCAACGGTGAAGGCTCGCTCGAAGCGAAAGTTACCAAGACTTCGACCGACACCACGCTCGCGAAAATCATCAAGCTCGTGGGCGAAGCGCAGGGACGAAGAGCGCCGTCGCAGCGGTTCGTGGACCGTTTCGCGAAAATTTACACGCCGACGGTTTTCGTCGCCGCCATTCTGATTCTTGTATCCGGCCCGTTGCTTTTCAATGGTTCATGGCTGGATTGGACGTATCGCGCCTTGGTACTGCTGGTCATTGCGTGTCCGTGCGCGTTAGTGATTTCCACGCCGGTTTCAATCGTCTCCGGTCTGACCGCAATGGCGCGGCGCGGCGTGCTCATCAAGGGCGGTGTGTTCCTTGAGGAAATCGGCAAGCTGAAGGCCCTCGCCGTGGACAAGACCGGCACGATCACCGAAGGCAAACCGCGCGTTCAACAGGTGATTCCGTGGAACGGGAAATCCGAGGAGGAAATCCTGCGCATTGCCGCCGCGATTGACACCCACTCGGAACACCCCCTTGCGCAAGCCGTCGTGAAGTATGCGAAGGAAAAGACGGTTCAATTCCCGCGCAGCGAGAATTATCAGTCCAAAACCGGACGAGGAGCGGAAGCGCGGATTGACGGGCATCTCTATTTCGTCGGCAACCATCGCTTCACGCACGAATCCGCCGTCTGCTCGGACGAACTCGAAAGGAAGCTGGGCGAACTGGAAGCCCAGGCGATGTCCGTGGTCATCGTTGGCCACAAACCGCACGAAGACTGCAAAGGCGAAGTGTTGGGCATCCTCGCGGTCGCCGACGCGGTTCGTCCCAACGCCGCCGATGCCATCAAAGCCCTTCACGCTGCCGGTGTCGAAAAAGTCGTCATGTTGAGCGGCGACAATCAACGGACGGTGGACGCGATTTCTAAACAGGTCGGCATAGACGAAGCGAAAGGTGATTTGTTGCCGGACCAGAAGATTGAGCGGGTTCGCGAACTACTCGCGAAGCACAAACACGTCGGCATGATCGGCGACGGCGTGAACGACGCGCCCGCGATGGCAGCAGCGAGCATCGGAATCGCGATGGGCGGCGCGGGCACGGACACCGCAATCGAAACAGCGGACATCGCACTCATGCAGGATGATCTGAGCAAAGTGGCTGAAGCCATCCGTTTGGGGCGTCGAACGGTGGGCGTGATTCAGGCGAACATCATCTTCGCACTCGGCGTGAAAGCCATCTTTCTAGCACTGGCATTGACCGGTCACACTAGCCTGTGGTTGGCAATTCTGGCAGACACCGGGGCGACCATTATCGTCATTGGCAATGCAACTCGATTGCTTCGACGTCCTGGCCAAAGGGTTGTTACATAAAGGCCCGGTGATGCACCCACTGGAGTTCTGATCTGGTGGAGATGGCTATCCACGATGCCGGATGACTTTGGCGATGAAGCGGTTGTTCCCTGGATTGGGGCGAAATCTCGTGGAGGCGCCGCTTGGGCGCCCAAGCCGAACACACTAGAATTTCGGGATTCGATACGGCTGAATGGAAGCCGGCTTACTTTTTCGGACTGCTCGACATGCACCCGGATCCTGCGCGGATGCGCCGGGCATTCAGATGCTTGCGAGAAGTCCGAGGAGACGGACGCGGTCCTTCTTCAGCGTTCGATGGGTCATGCGTTCAATGATGCGGCGCATGTTCACCTTCGCCGGAGCAAGTGCGGTGGCTCCCAGCATGTTCGGCATAGCCTTGAACAGGACCTGCTTGAAGTCCTCTCGCCCCGGACGGAAGTAGTGCTTCAGGACGACGGCCACGGTCCGATGGCCGGTGACGCGCTGGACCAGTTCGAGGGGGACTCCGGCCGCCAGCGCCAGCGTGATCCAGGTCACGCGGAAGCTGTGGAAATCGTGCAGAGAGGCTCGTCGCTGGCCATTCTCGCGGTCCCTTTGCAGGACGTCGACCTTCACCCCCCGCCGGTTCCCTCGGATGATCGAGGCGCCGGTCTCACGTTCCAGTTCGTTCAGGTAGTTGGACACCGTTCCCCGGCTGCAACCCGTCGTGGCCATGACTTGGCCGAGGTTCGCGCCGCCAGCGTAGGCATCGAAGACCGCCCGCATCCTCGACACCCGTGCAGAATCCCCCAGCCGTCCCAGGTACGCCTCGACGCGCGCCCGGACCTCAGCCGGGTCCGTGGCCTCGGGCAGAGCCGGAGTGCCCTTCGGCGACAACGAATCCAGCGCCCTGGCAATGACCTGCTTCACCCGCCAGGTGATCCCGTCCGGATTGCTGCGGTACATCAGGGCAGGGTCCGGGAAGGAGAACTCCGAGGTGCCAGCCTTGGCCTTCGCCCTGGCCAACTCCTCGGCGAGCGTGGGGAAGATCGGGATGTCCACCGTCTCGCCGGTCTTTGCCGTTTTGACGGACAGGAACCCGGCCGCGAGGTCGACGTCCGACCATTTCAGGAGGCAGCAATCGCCCCGGCGCATGGCCGTGCACATCCCGGTGACGATCACGGGGCGGATGAAGTCGTCGTTGGCGCAGGCCTCGATGATGGCCTTTAGTTCCTCGACCGTGAAGGGCTCCCGGTTGACCGTCTCCGTTGCCTTGGTGACGAGGCCGTGGAACGGGTTGCTGCCATCGCTGAGATGGGGATGCAGGTGCTTGAACGTGGCTCGAAGCAACTTGAGCATGTCGTTCCACGTCTTCGGCGAGACCTCCCGCTTCGCCTCGGCTTCCATGAACGCCTTCGCGGTCTCCGGCTTCACGGCCACGAACTCGGTGGCGTCGGATTGGTGTTCCGCCACCCAGGTGGCGAACCGCTTCAGGCGAAGCCGGCACTGGTTCGCGTATTGCCCGTCCGGGGCTTTCCGACGCGGGATCTTGTTCCAGTGGTCTGCCAGATCGGCGAGCTTCGGGAAGGTCACTTCGCGACCTACCTTGAGTTCGGCGAGCCGTTTCAGAGCGCGTTCGCCCGTCCGGTCCTCCTCGAACTTGCGGAGGAGTTGGTCGTGGGCCTCGATGGCCTTGCCTCGGGACCGTTCGAAGGCATCGTCGCCGGTGTCGCCGATCGAGGCCGGGCGGGTGCCCTCGATCCGGACCTTGAGGTTGATCGCCCGCCGACGCCCGTTGGACTTGAACAAGGCGTACCACCAGCTGCTTGTGCGCTTGATAACCAGTGCCATAAGTGTCTCCTGTGCAACGCTATGAAAGCGTTTGAAAGACTCTAAACGGCCGACCGGCAATTGTGGAACAAAGGAACCGTAAAGCCAATGGAATTGTCCTAAGTTGCTGGTAAACAGCAGTGCAGCCTTGGCCTCATAACCTGAAGGTCCTAGGTTCAAATCCTAGCCCCGCAACCAATTTCCGTTGCACCGCAACGACTTAAGCCGCTGGCCTCCAGCGGCTTTCTTCTTTTTCTGGCACGGTTCCTGATTTTCCCTGGCTTTTGGGCGCGCTGGGGCGCACAGGGGTGCACTCGGGCGCGTTTCCAAATATTTGCCAAATAATTTGGCCTGAAAGCCCCGCCAATCATGGGTTCATTTTGAGCCGTGGCCTGAAGGGCTGAGGTTCAAATCGAGCAGACGATGCCCCAGGACTACTCGTCGCAGGTGCAAGCGTACTCCGCCCGTTTGCAACCATTGCACTCGTGCGTTTCCAGCTTGAAGCGAACGTTCTGTGGCTTGCCGTCCGAAGTCTGCCTGAACTGCACTACGAGGTTGTAGCCGTCACCCTCCGGGAGCTTTGATTTGCTCACCAACACGTCTCCCTTTTTCTCAAGCTCGATGGTCCGCTTCCCAGATTTCGCGTCGGCGACCACCGTCACGGACTGTGTGGTGGCAGGAACCGGCTTCAGAGCGGCATCGTAGAACGTGATGGTGACGGTATGATCCTTCTCCAAAAAGAACTCGGCCTTTGGTTCGGTCCTTTCCAGCAGGCGTCCGCCTTTTGGTCCGCCCAAGTGTTTTCTGTCGTCGGCGTTCAGCGTCAGGATTCCAACGCAAAGCGCGGTGGCCAGGGTCAGGAGTGTTCGTGATGCTTTCATTGTATTCGTTCGTTCGTTTCCCGTGAGTGTTCTATGACCTCCGCCTTGGCCAGCGCCGGGCGGACGCTTCGCTCAATCCACTCGTAGAGCACGGGCAGCAATACAAGCGTGAGGAAAGTTGAAGTGATGATGCCGCCAATGACAACGGTCGCGAGCGGACGTTGGACTTCCGCGCCAGCACCGGTCGAAATCGCCATCGGCACAAAACCGAAACTGGCGACCAGCGCCGTCATCAGTTTTGGACGAAGCCGGGTCAGCGTGCCTTCCACGACGGCGTCGCGCAGGTTGCTACCCTGTTCCCGGAGTTGATTGATGAAGCTGATCAGCATTATGCCGTTGAGCACGGCGATTCCGCTCAATGCGATAAAGCCCACGCCCGCGCTAATGGTGAACGGCATCCCACGTAGCCAGAGCGCGACGATGCCTCCGGTCACAGCCAACGGCACACAGACAAAGATCAAAGCTGCCTGCCGCAGACTGCCGAAGCTCAGGAAGATGAGAACGAAGATAAGCGCCAGCGCCAGCGGAACCACAATCGCCAGTCGTTGCCGCGCTTCGACCAAGTTGCGGAACTGGCCGCCGAACTCGAAGTAGTAACCTTCCGGAAACCTCACTTTCCCGCGGATCGACTTTGTCGCCTCCTCAACAAAGCCCGCTGTGTCACGTCCGCGCACATTGACCAAGATGGCCGCACGCCGTTGGGTGTTCTCACGGGCTATGGTGCCGACTTGCTCGATGGTCTTGATGCTCGCGACCTGTCCCAGCGTGAGCAGACCGCCGTCGTCCGTGCGGAGTGGAAGGCCTTGAATGGTATCCACGTCGCCACGCAAAGACTCGGCTAACCGCACGACGATGGGGAACCGGCGGTTGCCGTCAATCAGGGTTCCGACTTGCTCGCCTGCCAGCGCAGTCGCCACCACACGATTCAAATCATCAGCGTGGACGTTGTACCGGCGCAGCGCGTCGCGGTCGGGCGTGATTTCCAGCATCGGCACGCGTCCAATGGCGTCAAACTCGCTCTCTTTCCCGCCGGGCAGAGATTGAAGCACCGTCCGAACTTCACCAGCCAGTCGTTCTAACTCTTCGAATGAGTCGCCGTAAATCTTGCAGACGAGGTCCGCCCGCGCGCCCGCCATGATTTCGTTGAAACGCATCTGAATCGGTTGAGTGATCAGATAGCCCTGACCGGGCACTTTCCCGGCCAGCGAGCGGCGCATCATCTCTCCAAGCTGTTCCTTGGTGGGTCGCTTTCCGTCCAATTTTCGCCACTGCTTCGGTGGGTGCAGCAGGACAAACGTATCGGCCACGTTCGGCCCCATCGGGTCCAGTGCGACCTCGGCCGTGCCCATCTTGGAGAACAATTCGCGGATTTCGGGAAACTCGCGGCGCAAGATTTCTTCCGACTTCTTTTGCAAGTCCAACGAGGCCTCCAGACCCGCGCTGCTGCTGCGGATGAGTTGCAACGTCAGGTCGCCTTCGTCCAACTGGGGGATGAACTCCGCGCCAAGCTTGGTGAACAGCCACAGCGAGCCGGCGAACGCGAGCACCATTGGCAGGATGATCAGCCAACGGAAGCGCAGACCAAAGTTAAGCAGCGGGGTGTAGACAGCTTTTGCTCCGCGCACTAGCCAGTTATCTCCTTCGGTGATGCGACCGCCGAGAAAGAACGAGCACAGCACAGGCATCAATGTGAGCGCCAGCACCAGCGCTCCGCCGAGCGCGAGCATCACCACCACGGCCATCGGCTTGAACATCTTTCCCTCGATACCTTGCAACGAAAGAATGGGCACATAGACGAGAGTAATAATCAGCACGCCAAAGAACATCGGGCGGGCGACTTCCTTTGCAGAAAACAATACTTCGCGGGCGCGCTCCGCTGCCGTCAACGGACGACCAAGCTTGTGCTGGCGGTCGGCCAGATGTCTCACGATGTTTTCCACCATCACCACCGCGCCATCAATGATGAGACCGAAATCCACTGCGCCCAGGCTCATCAGATTCCCGGATAATCCCAGGCGGTTCATGCCAGTGATCGCGAACAACATTGAGAGCGGAATCGCCAGTGCTACAATGACAGCCGCGCGCCAGTTGCCCAAGAGCAGGAAAAGAATTATCACGACCAGCAGCGCCCCTTCGGACAGATTCCGCTCCACGGTGTGTATGGTGCGGTTGACCAGTTCGGCGCGGTCGTAGAGCGGACGAACCATCACCCCCGGAGGCAGCTTGGTCTGAATCTCGGTTAGTTTCTGGCGCACAGCACTCGCCACAATCCGCGAGTTTTCTCCCGCCAGCATGATCGCCGCGCCAATCAAGGCTTCTTCTCCCTGGTCGGTGCTCGCGCCCGTCCGAAACGCGCTTCCGATGCCGACTATGGCCACGTCACCCACCAATAGCGGCTTTACCCCACTGCCAAACTTTAGCGGCGTTTTGGCAATCTCCTCGGTGGTGGCAACGCGACTATTGGCGCGGATGACGATTTGCTCACCGCCAATCTCTACCATTCCGCCACCCGCATTATGCGTGTTCTGGCCAATGCGTTCGGCGAGGTCGGAAAGGGCCATCCCCGCGCTGGCCAGTCGGACGGGATCAGGCATGATGACGATCTGCTTGTCGTAACCGCCGCTGGTATTCACCTCCGCCACTCCCGGTGTCGCACGTAGCAGCGGCTTGATCTGGTAATCCTGAATCAGCCTGAGCGCCATCAACTGCTCGCGATGCGTAGCGGGCTTGTTGGTGGCCGAGTCCGTGAATTCAAGCGCGTAATAGAAGATCTCACCAAGCCCGGTCGCAATGGGCGCGAGCTTCGGGGTCAATCCCGGTGGCAATTCATCGAGCACGCCCTGCAACCGTTCGGTCACAAGTTGACGGGTGCGATACAGGTCCACACCGTCCCGGAAAGTCATCGTTACCTGCGAAAGCCCGAACTTCGACAGGGAGCGCAATTCCACCATGCCCGGAAGGCCCGCCATTTCGCTCTCGATCGGGAACGTGACGAGCTTCTCGATTTCCTCCGGCGCAAGCGCTGTCGTGGCAGTGTTGATCTGAACTTGCGGGCTGGTGATGTCCGGCACGGCATCAATCGGCAGGCGAAGCGCCGACGCAATTCCCACAACCACCAGCACTCCAGCAGCCAGCAAGATCCCGACGCGCTGCCGCAGTGAAAACTCGAGCAGGTAGTTCAACATAGCTCAGTGCCCATCCGCGCACGCCTTGCCGCCGCGCAGCGATTGCAGTTCCGCCAGCCAGAGCGTCATTACCGGACTCACAACGATTTGGTCGCCTGCATAGAGACCGTCGGTCACTTCCGTCCACTCGTGGTTTATGGCGCCCAGCTTCACGGGTGCGCGGACGAAACTTTCACCGCTCACCGTATAGACAAAGTCGCCTTCGGACGTCCGTAGCAGCGCCGTGCGCGGAATGGACACCACCCTCTTCTCGCTGTTCAGCGGCACACTAACGGAAACGAATGTCCCCTGGGCCAACCGCGCTTGGGTGTCCTCGATGCCAACCAATACTTCCACCGGGGCATTGCTCTGGCCGAGCCTCGGTTTCACAGCTTCGATACGCGCTGAGAGTGCGTCTGTTCCCTCCGCCTTCACTGCGACCACCTGACCCTCGCGCAATAGTGCGGCTTGAACAGGGCCGATCACTCCGCTCGCCCTCGATTCTGTTGAAATTGCCGGCTGCAACGAGACAAACTGCGCCTCGTTCGCGGCCCGATACACGCGCGCGGAGAACTCCAGCGCCGACGCTATCTGCCGTTCCTCAACATCTGCTATCTTCAAGCCGATGAACTTCGCCGTCTCGGGGCGAACGCGCAGCCCCGATTTCGCGTTGAAAGAGACACCGGCGGCTTCTGAAGCGGCCTCTGCCGTTGCTTTCTCGCCCCGCTGGCTGCAACCGCACGGCAGCAGCAGGAGCAAAGCATTGCAGACTGTCAGGGAGAAGATTCGTGGAGGTTTCATTACTTTTCTTCGGCTGGGGTGGATCTCGACAGCGGCCAGGGGATGCCAGTCAGCAGTTCCAGTTGCGCCGCCGCTTCCAGCGCTTCCTTCTTCGTGTCGAGCAAACCCTCGACGGCATCGAGGTATTGCTTTTGCAATTCGACGTAGGTGGAGATTGGCACTGCGCCGAGGCGGTAATGGCGGTCGGCCACTTCGGCGGCTTCCTTAAAGTGCTGCACCGAGTCGGGCCGCCACCTGGCCATCTCGCGCAGCTTCATCTCGTAGGTCAGTGCAGCCTCAAGAACCCTTCGCTGAAGCTCGCGCTCGGTGACGTTGAGCGAAACCTCAGCCTGCATCTGGCGCGCGGCGGCGGCTTCGATGTTGCCCTTGTTGCGATTCCACAGCGGGAGCGGCAGCGAGATGACCATGCCAATAATGCGCTGTTCCTCCGAGCCTGCCTTTTGTTCCGAGTAACTTGGCCCGACGCTGATGGTCGGGTAGCGTTCGTTCCGGGCGAGATCTACGCGGAAGCCCTGCTGCGCGAGTTCGACTGCGCGCACCTTCAGCTCGAAATTGTTCGAGCGGGCCAGCATCAGCAACGCGCTCCTGGCCTCCGGCGGACGGAATGCCAGTTGGGTCTGGCTCACGGAAAGCCGTGTGTCCGGCGCGACGCCGCGAAGCTGGTTCAACTCCAATAACGCCGCTTGCGTAGCCAATACCGCTTCGCTGGCCTTTCGCTGCGCGTTCAACTCGGTCGCCTCGATGACGCGCATTTCCAACAGCGGCGTCAGCCCGGCGGGGTCGCGTTGCACCAACACTTCCCTCAATGCCATAAACCGCTCGGCCACTTCGGTCGCGGCGGCGGATTTCTCCTGCGCGGCGAACAGACCGTAGGCCAGCGTCCGCACCCGGCCCACCAGCGCAATCTTGAACCGCTCGAAGCCGAGTTGGGCGAGTTCGATGTCGTGATTGGCGATGGCTTTGCGCAATCCGATGCGGCCCGGCCACTCGAACGGCTGGACGACGGACAAGGACCAAGCGACGCCCTCGGCGGAGAGGCCACCAAACTTCTGAACGTTATCTCCTATGTCGCCACTGAGCTGCGGATTGCCGAGCAGCCCGGCGATCTTGCGCCCGGCCTTCGCGGCGGTGATCTCGGCCTCGTAGAACTTGAGTTCCGGATTCTTGGCAAGAGCCTCATCCACTATGGCCTCCAACGTGGCCGAATGAGGTTCAGCGGGCCGGGTATTGGTCCAAGCGATGGCTTGGTGAGCCATCAGGTTGAGGACGAGGAGGATCGCGGGGCCCGGCCTGGCGCCGCAAAAAATGGGTGCAGCAGATGATGGTATCGAAAGCATGAGAGCGGAGAATGGTTGAGTGCATGAAAATGACCTGAAACGACATGCGAATGCATGCGTACCCAGGAATGTGAAGACTCACGCGAGGTGCGTGAGCCGTTCAGGAAGCTGCGGAGGGAGCGCGGACGGGGAGGGCGAGACGGAGGGCAAATGCCCAAGAGGTCGACAAAGGCGGCGGCGGTGCCGCAATCAGTACACCTTCAGATTCCTCGGCGGGTGAACCGATGTCGAAAGCAATGCATTCGATGGCCCCGACAAGATTGGGATGCAGGTCAGGAGCAAGGTCTTCCCATCGCGAGGATTGGTACTTCTCGCTTTCCAGAGTGCAGCAACCGCAATCGTCGCAAGATTGATGATCCTGATTTCCGGAATGCTCGTGGTCGGCGCAGCGCAGAAAATCCAGACCGGGCACGGACGCGACCACGCAACGCGCCGTCAGTGGCACCCACAGTAGGGCCATGACGAGGAACAGTGTTTGGCTCAACGCGCGCACGTCATGCGAATTTATTATTGGTTTGAGGGGTGTTCAACCGAAAACGATTGCTATGTTTCGCCTCTCGCCTCGTCTCGATTCGAACAGCGCGTTCGCTATGTGCTTCCCTTGATCAGGCCCTTTTCGACAAACGCCGCCCGCAACTCGTTAGCGAGGGTGATGACGCTGGCGAGGTCGGTGGCTGCGGCCTGATCTGCGTTCGCCCGCTGGGGCGTAGGCGTCGCACCGTGAAAACCAACTTTGGACGATGTGCCTGCCCCGACTTGCACCTCCCAAGACAAGCTCCCAGCGTGGCGCTTCAGGCCGCCGTCGGAAACGTTGAGGATCAGGTACCCGGTCGGGAACGAACCCGCGGCTGGGTCGGCGGTGACGGTTGCCGGCGTGGCTTGCCGCCAGGTACCAGGCGTGTCGGCCACAGTGCAAACGAACTCCGCGCCGTTCTGGTCGCGCCAGAGGTCGCCCACGCTCCACGTCCCGGAGGTCGGCGGGCCGTTGAGGGTGTTCGGGCTGCCGTTCTGGTAGGTCGGAACGCGGCGGTACAGTTCCTCACTGGCGATGACCCAGTTCTGCTGGGACAGGGCCACGAAGCTGGCGGCGTCGGTTACGTTGAACAGGCGGCCGGGGGCGATGGTGCTCATACTTTCCTCACGATGATCTCGTCGAAGTTCAGGCTTCGCAGGCCGGCGAACGAGTAGTAGGCCCGCAGCATGAAATCGGTCTCGGCGCCCAGCAGGGCGACCAGTTGGGTATTGGTGATGGTCCCCGGGCCGGTGTTGCCGGCGAAGACGATCTCGCCCTTCAGCGTGCCGCCGGTGGTCAGGACCTGAAGAACGGTGGCATCGGCCCGGCAGTCGAGGTTCTGCGTCACGTTGAATCCGAACCGCAGTTCGCTGGTCGGGGTCCAGTTGACGACGATGTCCTGCCCGGTGGCGTAGGTAGGGTGGGCGCCGTCCTCGAACACGCGGAGGTTGGTGGGCGCAGCCGGACGCTGGGCGCGGCGTTGGATGGTGACGGCGATCTCCGGGCAGGTCGCCAAGTCGAGTTCCTGCGCAAGCAGGTAGGGCTGCTCCTTGAAGGTGGCGGTTCCCTCGGGCAGGTCGGCCGTCCAGGTCACGGGCTTTTCGAGGCCCAGTTGGAGGACGTAGGCCGTGGCCCCGGTGGCGTGCGTCTCGGCCCGGGTCCCGAACCATTCCCGCAGCACCTTCAGCGTGTAACGCTTCGGTCCGGTGAGCAGGGCGTCGTAGCCGACCATGATCTCGTTCCCGAGGAACACCTGGAGCGGCTGCGTGGTCGTCGCTTCTTCGAGGGTGGTTTCCTCCAGGTCCCAATCGTCGCCGGTGAACGTGATGTCGACGGTGGCCTCGGCGAGGGTCCCGCCGTCGAGGACGGCATTCAACGTACCCTTCATGGCGAAGGACGAGCCCCCTGCGATTTGGACGAAGGAGTCGGCGGTGCGCTCCCACCACACGTGAAAGCCGTTGGTCAGCGGGTCACCGCGAACGGGCAGGAAGATCAGCGACGGCTTGGCATCCCGCAGGTAGCCGTAGGGCAGTTCGAGGGCGACGTTAGCCAGGAGGGGCTGAGCGGAGTACTCGCCCTCCGGCCCCACGTCGTCGGGCGCGACTGCTGTGGGAATGGCGTTCAGCCAACCCCGGTCCTCCTTCCACCGAATCGCCACCTCAGCCGAGTCGGGCTTGTCGATGGTCAGCTCGGCGATGCGGACCTTCAGCCCAGTCAGTCCGGCCGCGGTGTGCGTCAGGGTGACGAGGTCGCCGACCTGGACACCGGCCATGGACGTGCGCTTCACGCGGGCTGTTCCCGTCATCACTGGCAGGGCCGCCTGCCGCCCGAGGCTCGCCGCAATCCGCCACGCGACAGCCTGCTGGGTCACCCACGGGCGTTCCACGCTGCGGGTCCGAATCGATCCAGTGAGCGCAAAGTTCCCCCGGTCTCGGAACGAGACACCGTCCGCGGTCCAGGCCTTCTCCCGGTTCGTGAACTTCACGGTCAGGAGGTTGTAGGTGCTCTCCCATCCACCGGCATCCACATCGGGCGGATCGGTGAAGTCGTCCTCGTCCCAGGCCGCGAGCGCCTCGCCATCGCGAACAAGCCGCAGGCCGATCTTCCCAGTGGCGGGGTCGATGACGGGGAAGGCGTCGATGTTCTCGATCAGGGAGCCGAGGACCTGGTTGAACGAGGTCGGCGAGGTCAGGACGGGCGAGATGCCCATGCCTTCCGAGGCGAGGGTGCCAGCGACGGTGCCGAGGGTGGTCTGGTCGAGACGGGACGCCGGTAGCCCGAGGCCGAACACCTCGGAAGACCAAAGCTCGGCGAAGACCGCTACCGGGTTGGCGTCCTGTCCGATCAGGGCCGAGCCTGCCAGCCACGGGACCATGGGCGCCCGGCGCAGGACGAACTCCATGTTGGGCATCGAGGTCTTGTTGGCGCCGAGGAAGAGGTCCACCACCACGTAGCACTGGCGGCGGTAGGCCGGATGGGTGACACCGCTCGCCGCGAGGCTGGCATCGAGGGGCTGCGTCGCCGTGCCCCAGTAGACCGTGATGGTGCCCCGGTCCGGGATGGTGATGGCCGTGGAGTCCGTGCCCTCCCGCTCGACTGGCCCCGTCCACACCACGTCATCGTCGAAGAGGATCTCCTCGAGGGCATCGACCGGCCCATGGCAGACGATGGCGGCGGCGCGGGCGTAGTAGTTGAAGCCCACCGTTTCCTTCTTCTTGCCGACCTTCTTCTTGATGGGCTTCGAGCGGACATCCCAAGGCTCGGAAATCCAGGTCACGCCGAGCTTGGCGATGCCGGCGAAGTACGGCAGCGGGCGCCCCTGTTCGTTCGTGTTGGTCCGCTTGGGATCAACCCCCAGGGGTTCTTGCTCGCTGGCTTCCCTTAGATCGTTGGAGGCACCGAAGCCCATCGTGGTCGAAAGTGGTTGGTCAGGAGCTTGCGGTAGGTGGGGTCCTTGAGCGTCGATTGGATGACGCCGTGCCCGCGCAGGCAGTGAACGAAATTACCGGTCGTGGAGGTGACCAGGCCGAGGTGATGGGCGACGCCATGGCCAAAGCGGAAGCACAGGAGGTCGCCTTCGAGCAGCGGCGTCAGGGGGTCGGGCGGCTCGTCGACCGGCCATTCCTCGAAGCGCCCGTCCTGTCGGAGCCAGGTCACGAGCAGGCTGGTCGGGGCATGGCGCCCGGCGTCGATGGTGTACGGCCCGGTGAGGACGAACTCGATGACGCCAGCCTCGATCAGGATGGCGGCCGGCAGGTTCACGCAATCGACCCCAGCCCGTTTGATTCGGGCGTGGGGGACGAAGGGCGTGCCGATCCACCCGCGGCTGATTGCCGCGATTCGCTCGCGGAGTTCGGGAGTCAGTTCAAGCGGAAGGGTCGCGGTCATTTCTTGCCTCCTCCGATGTCGGGCGTGCGCATGCCCTTGAGGGTGATGTTGCGGGAGACGCTCCGGTGCCCGCCCCAGTTGATGAAGTTGGCGAACTTCGAGGTGCAGGTGTCGGCCTTCCCGTCGCAGCCGGGAATGACGGTGGCCGCGTTACCGGTCTGCGCCCGGTGGAACGGGTAGCTGAGGGTCAGCGTCACCGCGTTGCCGGCTGCAGCCGACGAGGCCATGACGGTGCGAACCTCGCGGTTCACGCCGGCTCCGACTTCAATCCAACCCTCGGCGAACCAGGCCGCACCGATTCCGGACAGGGAGGCGTCGGTCACGACGACGCTCCGACCCGAAACGGCGGTCACCTCCGCGGTCTTCCGGTAGGCTGCCTGGCTGGCGCCGCAGGGACCGGAGAACACCTGCCAGTTGCAGCGGGCCTGCAGGAGGAAGCCGGGCACCGAGCGCGGCAGGACTTCCGAAAACGAGGTGCACTTGGCGACAAGGCTCCGCCCAGAGGCGCGAACGCTCTGGACCCGGCCAATGGCGATCACGTTGCCGGTGTCGGCGAGGGAGAGGGATTCCCGAACCTCGACGTTCAGCGGCAGAGACAACGCGGGCGGCACCAAGTGGATCACCGGGATGTCCGGGTCCCGTTCACACTCGATTGAGAAGTCGGGCATGTCCGCCCGGGTGCTGCGCTGAATCTGCCCGTGCGTGATCCGCTTGGCAGTCCAGGTGTGCTCCTCGATTTCGAGGTCCCACGAGAAACCCGTGAGGCGCCATTCCGTGACTGGATCAGTGTCGATCCAGAAGCGGTAGAGGTAGACCGGCGATTGCCCGGTCTCGGCGGCCGCGTACTCCAGCGGAAGCTCGATGACCTTGATCGAGCGCACCTGCCGATTCTCCGCAATGATCTGGGCGCGTTCCGTGTCGTCGGCCAAGCGGACGTAGAGCAGCGGGCGGACGTACCAGTCGGCATCGGGCGTCGCCCCAAGGCCGGGCGACACCGTGACCCGCTCAAGGCCCTCGCCGAGGTCGGCGACCGAGGACACCTTCACGGCCACGGGAGCCTCCCCAGCCTTGGTGAACCAGAGATGGAGTTCGGGGCCGTCCTCGAACGTGGCGGCCACGCCAGCGGCCTCGATGTCGAACTGGGTCGGCGAGGTCGCAGCCACGATCCGGAAGGCCTGCTCCGGGGCCGGGAGCCAGAAGCCGACCAACCGCCCCCGCAGGGCAGCCGTCCAGGCATCGAACTCGGAGATGGCCTCGCCGGAATCGAGGGGCACCTCCGCCGTCCACCCCCGGATGACGTGCGTCTGGTCACCCCAGAGCAGCGTTTCCTTGAGCCCGTAGCCGACCTCCTGGATGTCGTAGTCTAGGCGCTGGACCGGCGACGTGGACCAGTCCAGGTCCCACGTGAAGACCGGACGCGAGAAGTAGAGGGTGATGGCCATGGTCAGGTCACAATGAGGCTGTCGAACCAGCAGCCGGATTCGCCGCCGGACCACGGAGCGAAGAGTTCGATCATGACGCCGCCCTTGGCCGTGGCGGTGAACGTCAATGGGCCGATGACGATCCAATCGGAGCCGGCCGGGGCCGATGCGCTGAAATCGGCGTTGAGCCCGATGTCGGCATTCGCCACCAGCCGAGCGGACGGGCGAGGTAACGTGGCCGAAGGTTGCTTGGCCTTGATCGTCACCGAACGGCTTCCGGCCGCGACGGGAATGCGGAGGCGGATCACGCCGCCCTTCGGAAGGTAGAGGCTTGGCGCGGCAGCGGACCCTTCGGTGTCGTCGCGACCAGCACCCAGCGCCAGACACTCCGCCGACGGCTCCGCGCTGACCGTCCGGATGCAACGGTGGGTGAGCGGAAGGACTGGGTGCAACTGGACCGCCATCGTGGGTATCAGTGCCCCCGGGTATTTCGCGATTGATCCGCCGTCTGCCATGGTCAGCTCCTTTCGACGGTGTCGCTGGTCTCCAGGAACATCCGTCCGTTCGTGTTCGCCGAGTTCGCCACCCGCCCAACGTGAACGAAGGACCGCCCGGCAAAGGCGCCCGTGCCGCTGACGGTGTCACCCTGTGCGTAGGTGATGGACGCCGGCGCATGGGCGGGTGCCCATATCCCGCGGAGGCGACCGCGCAGCACCACGCCGGGCGCGTCAGAGGTCCGGATGAAGAGGGGCGAGAGAATGAGCCCGCCGTCGGCCGGGTTCGGGAAGGCGAAGTTGCCGGCGCAGTTCGGCATGTCGGAGAACCCGGCCAGGACATCGAACTGCGGGCTCTTCACGATGGCCGTCGAGTCGCGGAACAGGAAGTGCCCGGGCATGGCGGAGTAGGCCCCCTGCGTCTGCGAGCCGATGCCTTCGATCCCTGAAGTCCAGTTGTTGGTGTTCTCCCAATAGCGCCCGATGATCGCCACGGCGTAGTTGTCGTTGGGCAGGTAGGACAGGAACTCGCCAAAATAGACGCCGCTGACGATCCCGGAGGCGTCGTAGTGCGTGAAAAGCACGAAGGTCCGGTCATCGGCCCCGAGCCACCATTGGCGAGAACTCGAATCGGCCCCGCTCGACTTCTTGGCGACGAGGTGGCCAACCGAGGCGACGGGGTTGGTGACGGCGTCGATGCCGGTCATGTCCTCGAAGCTCTGGATGCGGGCTTCCGAGGCCAGAGTGGCGTTGGCTTCATCCACGCGGAAGTAGGCGCGCATCCGACCGCTGCCCATGCGGAAGGCGGCTCGGTTCACGTCGACGTAGGGTTTGGTCCAGCCGGCGGCGGCTTTGGAGCCGTAGCCGTTGACCAGACAGGCGTCGAGGAGGGCGATGAGTGAGCCGCGGGTCCCGTTGAGGACTGGGGCGCTCGCGTCGTCGTGCTTGTAGAGTTTCCATCCCATGGTGATCAGGTGTTGAGGTTACGGGCTGAGGATCGGTGCCCGTTGCAGCCAGTGATCGAAGTCGCCGCCCGCCGACATCCGTGGCAGTGGCGCGCCGTGAAACCAGTAGTCGAACTCGAACAAGCCGGGGTCGCCCTCGGGCTCCGGATCGATGGGCGGCTCGCCCTCGATGTCCGGGACGGTCTGGAGTTGGAGGACCTCGACGCTCACCGCTTGCCGCCAGTCGTCGAGGGCTTCGAGTTCGCCGAGGGTCACCTTGCCGAGGATGGTCGGGTACACCCGGGCTCCGGCCGGGTAGGTGCGGGCGAGCGGGTCGGCGAGGTGGATGGTCTTGCTCTCGTGGAAAACGACCACCGCCAGGTCGAACAGGTTGAAGCTCTCCAGGTCCGGTCGGTGAATGAAGAGCACGTCGCCGGGTTGGCTCTGGAAGCCGTCCGCGGTCACCGTGACCTTCTTGCCACCGGCGGCGGCCGCGAGTTCCAACCCTCGACCCCAGTGCGGAACGATGGCTCGGCCCGCTTTGGCAGCGGCGCGAAGTCGGTCCGCCAACCATCGACGCTCGGTGAGGTCCTGCGGGACGAGTCGAAACCGGATGCGCTGGCGAGGCTTTAACCGCATCCCGACCCGGGCTTCGGACCCGGTGACGGCCGACTCGATCCGGGTATCCCACGAGCGCGACCACTCGACCGGCTGCCGCCAGTCGGGCGGGTGCGGGATCACCACGGCATCGTTGTAGGTCGTGACGGGCATGGGTCAGGTCTTGAGGCCGATGTCCATTCGGCGACGGCGGATCACGTCGACGATCAGCGCCTGGCCGTCCGAGCTTTCGAGGAACTCGCGGGCGTGGCGACGGTTGTCGACCAGGACGAGGCTCATGTTGGCGTTGGTCCCTCGTGGCTGAGGCGCCGACGCTGAGGCGGCCGGTTGAGACTCGCTCTCGGCCCCCTGGTAGAAACCTTCAGTGGGGGCGGAGACGGCCGACATGATCCGTTCGGTGATGCCGGCGGGGACGATCAGGCCGGGCCGGTCGGGCACGAAGAGTTCCGGGCCTTCCTCGCCCACCAGCGCGGGCATGCCCGGCGTCGGCCGGCCACCTTGAGCGAATGCCCCGGAGATTGCGGCCAAGGCCGCGAGCATCGCTGCCATGCCGACGACTGCTGCGACGCCGTAGGAAGAGATGGACGACATCATCGCGCCGGGGGCCTTCGCCGCCGCGTCTGTGGCGCCTTCCTGTGTCGAGAACATCATGTTCTTGATCGCCATCAGAGCGCGCTTGGCGATCCATTCCGCAAACATCCGACTGATGGCGGAGATGACGCCGTTGAGGATGGAACTGCCAATGCTCCGGAGTGCGTCTGCCCAGTCCATCGTCCCTTTGACCAAGCCTTCGATGCCCTGCGCGATGCCCTCGATGGCGGTGCCGATCACGCTGGAAAACGCCCGGGCCACCGATTCCGCCGCGGTGCCGATCCGGTTCTCCAGTTCGGTCACCGTGTTGAGCATCTGGTCCCGCATCGAATACGGGTCCGGGGCTCCTTCGGCCCGCGTCAGTTGTCCCTCGGCCCCGTGCCGCTCGCTTTCGAGACCGCGCATGGATTGGGTGAGGCTGTCGCGGACCTCCGCATCCTTCTCGACTTCGAGGCGGGTGCGGAGCTTCTCAATTTCCTGATCGATGAGGGTGACTTCCTCTCGGAGGAGGGCGATGCGCTCGCGGTACTTGTCCGCCTCGGTGGTGCCAAAGTTGGCCTCCAGCCGGGCCATCTCGTCTTCGACCGACTGCCGGCGGCGCCGTAGCTCGTACTCGGAGTCCCGGAGTTCGCGGGCGATGCGCTTGCGACGTTCCGCGGCGGGATCGACATCGGTGTCGGTGGCCGCACCCCCGGGCTTGGCACCCGGAAGCGATGGCGGCGACCAGAGCGAACCGGCGGTGGTGCGGAGTTCGTCGAAGCCCTTCTTGGTCTCGGCGACCAAGGTGGCGACCGTTGCTGCCGCTCCTTGAATGGGCGTGACCAGAGCGTTCCGAAGGGCCTCGCCCGTCTTGTCGGCGCTATCGATGACGGCCTTCCCGGTCGCCAGGAAGGATTGGGCGATTTCGAGGGCGGCGGCCTTGGCCTTGTCCTTGGCTTCACCGAAGCGACCTTGGGCGGCCAGGACCAGAGCCTCGGCGAGATCCCCGGCGGCGAGTACCGCGACCTTGATGTGCTCGATCAGGGCGCGGATGACTTCGATGGGTTGTTGCCAGATGCGGGCCAGCAGTTTGCCGAAGGCCTCATACACCTTGCCCATCGTCGCGGTCTGAACGGTCCAGGTATTGAACCAGATGCGGCCAGCGACGATGAGCGCCTGGATGTCGAAGACGAGGTAGCGGAGGGCTTCGGCGAGGAACGCGGCGCCCTTGCGGACGGCGTCATTCTGTTTCACCCACTCGACGAGTCGGTTGCTCAGGTCGAGAAAGGTCGGGATCAGTTCCGCGAGGGCCGTGCGGGCGATGCCTTGAACGGCCATGTGCAACCGGCCGAGGTTGTCGTTCAGCGCATTGGCACCCGCCGCCGTCTCCGGGGCGATCACCATCCCGAACTCCCTTGCTTCCTCCATCATCTCGCGGATGCCGTCGGCCCCGGCGTTGAGCATCGGGATCATGCTCAGGCCTTCCTTGCCGAACAGTTCGAGGGCGAGCGTGGTCTTGGCGACGCCGTCCGGCATCGCGGCGAACCGGGTGGCGATGTCCTGCAGGAGGTCGGTCTGCGAGCGGAAATGCCCGTCGGTCGTCTTCACCTCGATGCCGAGGGTGACGAAGGCGTCCGAGCCCGCGGAGGCCGACTTCGCGAGGAACTTCAGCGCGTTGTGCAGCGCTTCGGCGGAGGACTCGGACAGGGTCGCGGCGTAATCGAGCGCGGTCAGGTCACTGGCGACGATGCCGAGCTTCTGCGAAGCCTCCGCCGCTTGGTCCATCGCCTCAAGGGCACCCTTGAGCTGCGAGGCCAGTTCGCGAACCGAAAACCCGGCCACGACGGTGCTGGCGAGCCCAAGGGCGAACCCGCGGACCTTGGTCGCCATCGCTTCCAGCGGCACCGTCACCGCGTTCCGGAACTGGCGCATGCCCGCCTGCACGGTCCCCAGGCCGGTCAGCTTGACGACGACTTCGACCGTGTCGGCGGGCATGGTTCAGAGGTGCGGGTTGAGGCCAGCTTTCGCCGCAAGCGCCATGCGGGCGGCGGCGGCATCGAGGTAGGCGAGGAGTTGGCGCAAGGTCAGGCTCATGACCCAGTCCGGCGGGTAGCCCTGCCAGACCAGGAAATCGACGGCCCGGGTCAGCGGGTCGTGACGGTCGCCGTGACCGCCCCTTGCAGCACGCCGCCGACCGCCTTGAGCTTTCCCAGGAGTTCCTCGCGGAAGTTGATTTGGACGGCGGCACTCAGAAGCGTGAGCGCCTGCGAGGCGGACAGCGCTTCCAGTCGCGCCTGAGGCAGGCCGGTGGACTTCGCTAGCAGCGTATTGGCCAGCTCTCCGCCCGCGAGCACGGCGTCTCGCAGCCGGTCGGCGTTCAAATGGACCGATCCATCCGCTCCGATCGCCTGCGAACCGACAACCTGCTCGATCCCAGCGGCGAGCTTTTGCAGGAACTGGAGCGTGTCCAGCCAGCGGAGTTCACGGACCTGCACCTGTTCGGTGCCGATGTCGACGACCCGCACGGGGTCCAGAAGTTCGAGTTCGGTGCTCATGGGTTACTTCGAGGGCGGGTAGATGATGGGAACGCCGTTGGCATCGACTTCGGGCTCGGACTTCGCACCCCGGCTGCCCTTCGTGGCCGGGGTCGTGGTCTTGCCGGTCCACCCGCAGTAGGTGCGCAGGAAGATGGCGGCAGCCGCGGCGGCGGCGGACTCCTCCTTGCTGACGGGGCGGACCTCGGTGCTCGCAAGGTAGAGGGTGTACACGTCGGCGTAGGTGGCGCAGCGCTTGTCCTTGTCGGCCGTGGTTGAGCAGCCGGCGACAAGAGCGAGAGCCACGCAGAGGGCGAGGAGGGTGAGCTTGGTTTTCATGGCGGAGACGTGAGTTGGGGGGGGGGAGGTTCAGGAGGCGCTGCGGCGCTTGACGGTGGGCGTGCCGGTGGCGGTGGCACGGACGGTGTACTTCCCGAACTCGCCGCTCTGTTCGGGCCATGCGGTGACGCTGAGGATGCCGGTGAAGCTGATGTCGCGGAGGGGCACCCCGCTGAACTGGTTCGATTCGAGGATGCGAACCGAGCCGCGGAACAGGACCTGGCTGTTGCCGGTGTAGCTCTCGAACGAGACGGCGCTGGCGCCGAAGGTGAGGCTCAGGTCATCACCATCACTGACGGTGACGCTCGCAGGGAGGACGGTGACGACGCCCGCGCCATGATCGAGGGTGTAGTCGGTGCCCTCGACCAGCGTCGTGACGCCCTTCTTCACGACGACCGTGTTCAGGCCGACCGCGCCGACGAAGTAGCAGCGGCCTTTCACGACGCCGGTCAGGCTCGCGGTGCCCGCCGGAGCCGTGCTCGCCGCCTGGCTGACGGTAGCCGGGGCCTTGGCGAGGTGGAGCAGTCGGTGGTTGAAGGCGTCCATCTCGTCGAGGGTGAACTCCCAACGGTCGTGGACGGTGTCGACCTGCTCGTCATTGACCCGGCGGAAGCCGCCCTCGGCCACCATGCGGGTCTTGTACTGCTTTTCGGGCGTGTGCTTGTAGTCGGCGACGTTGCCGCAGTCGACGTACCCCGATTCGCCCGTCGGTTGGACGAACAGGCGGGCGGTGAGTTTCTCGTGGGCCTCGATGTGGCCGAGGGTGATGGCGGTTGGCATGGGATCAGTCGTTGGTTTCGGTGTCGTGGGCGACGCCAGCGCCGGCCTCGATCAGGTTCTGGGCGCAAGTGGCGGGGAGAGTGAGAATGGTGCCAGGCTCGAAGCGCTGACCGTTCACCCAGTGCTCCCGGGTGAGTTCAACTTCCTGGAGTTGGCGGACCTTGGGGGTGCTCATGCGTTCGAGTGCGGTCGGTGATGGGTGCTCGGCGCGTCGTGGTAGAAGCACGGGCGGGAGCGGAGTTCTTGAGCCAGGGCGTTGATCGCCGTGATGGAGGCGACCGACTGCGCCATCATCTGGCGGACCAACCACGCGCTGAAGAGGAGCGAAACGATGGCGGTGACGAGGGAAAGCCACACCACGTCCTTCTCGCGGGCCACGTCGGCAACGTGCGTCACCGGGGCCAGCGCATCGGTGGTCGCCGCGAGGAGCGCAAAGGCGTGCAGGACCCAGAGTCCGATGGCGACGAGCGACAGTTTTCGGAATCGTTCGGGGGACTTCATAGGGTGCCGACAGGTTTCACGTAGGCGGTGCAGAGAACGTTCAGGACGACGCGGTTGACCCCGTCGATTTTGCCGAGGTTCTGCCAAGCGGGGTCGTAGAGCTGGAACTGGGTGCCCGGGGCGCGGTGGCCGCTCAGGGCTTCGAGGCTCGACTGGAGAAGCCGCTCCCACGGGAGCCCGAGCCCACCGTGGCGGTTGCGCTCGACGTTCTCCTCGATGACCACCGGCACGTAGACGAGGTGGGCCGCGACGCCGTCGCGGGCCGACGCCGGAATGCCGAAGCTGGCGATCTGCCAGACGATCATCACCACGCCGGCACCTTTCAGGGCTGCCTCGCGACCCGGCGTGCGGTCGTAGGCGCCGTCATCAAGCAGCACGGGAACCCCGGCCATCGACGGGTGCGCGACGAGGGCGGCTTTCACCGCGGGTTGGATCTCCCAGAGATTCATTTCTTGAGGCCGGACGTTCGAGCGGCGGTGTTCGTGGCCTTCTCGATTGAGGCGAGGATGGCCTGTCTGCGGGCGCCCATAGCGTTGGAGAGAACGCGATCGACGTAGGCGTCCCCGGCCCACTCCGAACGGTTCTTCATCTTCACCGACGGGTTCATGGAGCCAGTACGGTCCTCGACTGTGCCGGTGACGGCGTGTTGCAGGAGCCATTCCGGGACGTTGCCGCCAAGGCGCGTCACCGTGGGCACCCAGCCGCCCTTGGCGCGGCCGACGTGGGTCTGAACTTCGCGGATGTAGTCGCGGACCTGCGGCGCATCCGGTGTGGCGACCCTCGCGGAGCGGGTCACCCGACCGCGCTTGTCACGGCGCGAGCGGTGGAGTTCGGCGGAGAACGGCAGGACTTGGAAGCTCGCGAAGCCGCCCTGCTTGAATCGCGAGAACACAACTTCCAGACCGGCGTAATCGCGTTTGCGGATCAGCTTCTTGATGCTGGGAGCTTCGAAGTCCGAGGGCCGGATCGGCGTAACCGCCCGTCGGATGTCGCGGGCCACGGCCTTGCGACCCTGCGCCCGCGTTCCCGGAGGCGTAAACTGAACGAGCTTCCGACCGAGCAGCATCGACTGCTGCCGGACGGCGACGCGGGCATCCTTGCCGAGCGTCAGGACGTACCGGGTGACGGCGTCGTTGAAGCCGTGGGCGTTGACCTTGAGATCAAGCACGGGCCACCTCCACGGTGAAACGGATCAGGAGGTTGTGGGCGGAGTCCTCCACCGCGACGACGCGAAAGCTGCGGCCATTCGCGTCCGTCAGTTCGTCACCGACGGCGATTTCGGTTTCGCCAAGGTCGGAGCGGAGGATGTGGAGGCTATCCTCCGAACGTTCCTCCGCCCCGAACGCGTACTCGCCCTCGGCTGCCGGCCGGGCCTTGAACCCCGGCTGATGATCCGCCAGCGCACGGAACAGCAGGCCGCTCCGGACGTGAGTCACGGTGCGACCGCGAACCGCGAGCTGGGATTGGATCCCAGCCATGCGTGCCTGTTCGGTCAGGGTCACGGGGTCTCGGCGGGCTTGGACTTCTTGGGCTTGGTAGTGGCGAGGCGCTGGTGCTCGGCAAGCAGCCAGGCCACGTCCCGGTTGCGGCGAGCGAGCCGTCGCAGCCGGGCATCCCGGCCTTTCTCGCCCTGCACGACCGTGAGGCGCTTCAGGTCGAGGGCCGTCAGCGCCACGGGCTCCGGGTACGGATCGACTTTGGGAGTGCTCATGTTTTGGTGGCCGTGCGCAGCACTCAGCCGTTGGTGCGCATGCACACGGCCCCGACGCGGTTGGCCGTGCCCAGCACGAGGTTCCAATTGGCGATGGTCCCCAGCTCGGCGTTGCTCGGGCTTTCCGCGGCCGGCGTCCCCACCCACTTGGTGCCGTTCAGGTGGAGCACGAACCGGGTCCGGTCGTAGATGATCTCGTTGTTGAGCCCGAACTTCTTCTCCATCTGGAGCGCGGCGACATCGACCACGTCGGTCTTCTGCGGCTTCTCACCCTTGGCGATGATCCCCTTGGCCAGGAGGTAGGTGTCGTACACGAACCCGTTGGTGGTACCGGCACGCACCAGGGCCTCCGACGTGTAGATGGGGATGCCGCGGTAAGTGCGGATGGTCCACGGTCCCTGGCTGGCCTTGTCGAAGCTGGTCTCATCGGCCAGTTCGAGCGCGGCGAGGATGGTCGGGTGCAGCCACAAGGCACCATCCATGAGGTCATCCGCCAGTTCGCCCATGAGGCTCTTGGCGTGGATGAAGAGTTCGATGCCCATCAGTTGGGCAGCGGTGGCGTCGGTGCCGGACTCGTCGAAGGCATCGACGCGGACCGCCTTCAGGGGCGCAGCCACGCCGGAGGCGCCCGCAGAACCGAAGGCCCCACGCACCATGGCGAGCAGGGTCTTCTGGCGCTGCTTCAGCCGGCGCTGCGCCATCTGGGCAACGATCTCGCCGACGGGGTCCTCGCCGGAAAGTTGGGCCGCGAACGCCGTGGCCGAGCTTTTGCAGACCCGGTTGCAGGCGACGGCCTTCATCTGGCCGCTGGTGATCTTGTTGTCGACCGTGGGCTCTGCGTTCTCGATCTGGATCTCGTCGTCCTGGTCGGTGATGTCCTTGAAGAACGGGATGGTGGCGACTTCGCCGGGGCCGGAAGCGAGTTCGGTGGCCTTGGGGTTGTCGACCACGACCCCGGAGTTCAGGAGCGTGGGAAAGGTGGCCTGCTTCTCCCGCATCGTCTGGAGCCAGATGTCGGGAATCCACAGATCGCTGATGGTGGTGGGCATGTTCGTGAGTGGCTGAGGTTCGGGAGACGGGGTTCAGGCGTTGAGCTTCGGGGACAGTTCGCGGATCGAGCCGACGCCCTTGGCGGCGAGGACGCGTTGGGTCGGAGTCAGGTCTGGATCGGCCGCGGCTTCCTTGTGCTCCGCGGCCTTGGGGCGCAGACCGAGCTTCTGAACCTCGGCGGCGACGGCCTTGTTGAAGTCGCCCAGCTTGGTGTTCAGGCCGGCGACCTCCGCCTTGGAACGTTCGAGGTTCTCTGTGAGGGCCGTCACCTTGGCGGTGAGGTCGGGGACCTTCGCGGCCTCCTTCTGGGCCGCCGTCAACTGGGTCTGGCCGGCTTCGAGCAACTCGGTGGCGGCGGTCAGTTCGGCGGTCAGCCGAGTGACCTCGGCCGTCAGGCGTTCGTTGGTCGCCAGAACGTCGTTTTGGTCAGGGATCGTGTCGGGCATGGCTTTCCTTTTTTCTTCAGGCGGAACGTTGTCCTTTGCGTGCCAAACGACGGGCCACCGACTTGGCGTAATTCAGGTCTCCCAACGCATCGACAAGCCCGTTGCGCTTGGCTTCCGCCCCATCGAAGACCTGACCTTGCATCGCCGTAGCGGGAACGTTGTCCTTTGCGCGCAGCACATCGGCCCGGAAGAGGTCGAAAGTGCGCTGCGCCTGGCGGGTGAATTCTGACGCGTGATCGGACGTGATTTCGGTCCCCGGCATGCCCGCCGCTTTGAAGGCGCCTTCCTTGTTCGTGAACACCCGGACCTCGATGCCGGCATTGGCCAGCATCCGGTGGTAGTCCACCACGGACACATAGGCCCCGATGCTCCCCACCATCGCGCTGCGACCCGAGATGACGGCCTTCGCCTGCGAGCCGATCCAGTAGGCGAGGCTGCACATCATCCCGCCCACCCAGGTCACGGCGGGCTTGGCGGAACCACGAACGGCATCGGCGATCTCGGCCCCGCCGACGGAAAAGCCGCCGGGGGAATTGATGTTCAGGACGATGGCCTTGGCTTCGGGATCGGCTTCGAGCCGATGAAACGATGCCAGGACCTCCGCGCTATCCTCGAAGCCGTCGAAGATCAGCTCCCCAAGGTCGGGCCGGTAGGCCAGCACCCCGTTGATTTCGAGGACGCCGACCCCGTCCTCGATCGTGGTCCGCGGGGCGAAGTTCTGCCGGACTTTGCGCCAGGAGTCGGGCTCCGCGGCGGCGGGACCGAGGATGCGGGTGAAGAGGGCCTGCCCGGCACGGGCCTCAAGCATCGGCACCTGCGCCGCCAGCATTGTCAGAACTCTGCTCATTACCCGATGCCGGAACGTTGTCCTTTGCGTTGTCGGGGGACGGCCCACCGCCGCCTTTCGGGGTGGCAAGACCGAAGCTCGCCATGACCGTTTCCACCGGGATGCCGTGCTCGCCCGCGACGGTCTTGGCCCGGTCGAGGATGTAGTCGATCTCCTCGAAGAGCTGGTCGGTCTCGCGTCGCCACGACCGGCCCCGGTTGCCGTAGTGATCCCGCCGCGTCATGAGCCCGCGGGCCACGTCCTCGCGCTCCTGCGCCATCTCGCGGCCGGCATCGATGGTGATCTTGGACGGGCCGATGAAGTCGCACCGCGCCCAGCCGTCGGTGGCCGGCAGTGCGCCGGATGCGATCCCGCTGGCGATGACCCGTTGCCAGGCCGAGCGCCCCAGCCGGGCGGCGACCTGCTTGCGGCGGTCGAACTTCCGCTGGGCCTTGCCATTCACCGCCCTCTGGTTCGGGCCGGTCAGCTTCTCGTCGAGGAAGAAGGCGGGCGGGAGGCCCATACCGGCGACGAAGCACCCGGCGAGGTAGCTGATGACCTCGATGTTGTTGGCCGGCGCGCTGGGAGTGTTGACCTGTTTCAGTTCGTGACCTTCCGGGACGGTGGGGATGTCGCCGGCGACGAGGTCGGCGACGGTGAAGCTGCGCTGTTTGGCGTTCGACTCCGGTGCCGACTCCTCCTCGGTCGAGCCTTCGCCTGCCGGTTCCGGGGGCGAGCCCCACGGGTTCTCTTCGAGGGGCGCCCCCTGAATGGCGAGGGTCAGGACCGTGGAGAGCTTCGACAGGACCTTCTGGAATCCCTTGATGTCGTTCCCGTCCCGCATGTCGTTCGCCCCACGGCGAATCGGGCTCATCCCCCGGTACTGGGTGTACCGCTCCAGGTCGAAGAGATGAACGAGGGCGTTGGCATCGAGCAGGGTCTTGCCGTCGAGCCAGTACCCGAGGACCCGGCCCTGCGTGTCGATTTGGACGCCGTCGAAGATGCGGTCATCCGCGACCGTCGGCTTGTCGATCCGCCACGATTCCAGGAGCTGGACCTGCGGGAAGCCGGCCTCGTCCGTCCAGAGGGCGAACACCTCGCCGTCGGTGTCCAGGTAGAAGGACCCCAGCCGTTGCAGGTCCCAGAAATCGAACCGGCCTGTGAAATCGGCGCGCTCGGCCCACTCGTCGAAGAAGCTGTTGGCGGCCTCGTTCCACTTCCGGTCCAAGGTCGCCGCTCGGGGGACCATCGGGGTGGAGTAGTTGGCGACCAGGTCCGTGGCGTAGAACACCAACCCGACGTTGTCCCAGAGGTAGCGGGCGACCGAGGCCAGTTGAAGCCGGTTGAACTTCGACAGCAGCCGGTGGACGTAAAGCCCGGTGGCTGGGATCGGCGTCCGGTGGTCGACGGTGTTCAGCGCCTCGAAGTAGTGCCGGACAGGCGTCACCGTGGGTGCGGGGCCTGCCGCGGGTTGGGGCGGGCGAACGTTCGAGGTTCCCTTGGCCGGGTTCGAGGCGGACGGGAAGAGGCGGCGGAAGAGGGTTATCACAGGACGGCTTTGTGGAAGGTGGGGTGGAGGCGATTGTACCGGGCGACGTCCAGCGGCGGGTTCTCCGGATCGGCGAGGGTGTTCACCCATTCGAGGGCTTCCTCCGCCATCACGGCGAGTTCGCTGGGCGTGTAAGCGCGTTCGAAGGTGAACGTCACCGACCCGCCGGCCTCGGAGGTCGACAGGACGGTCTGGCCGTTGACCACGTTCGCGGCCCACTTCTGGGTCACGAGCGCGTTCAGGGCGGCGACCAAGGTTCCCTCGGTCGCAAGTTGGAGTTTGAGCGCCCGGACGAGCATCCGGACTTCAAGGCGTGGACGAGCAGTCACGCCCCAGCGGGAACGTTGTCCTTTGCGGTCTCGGAATCGGGGATCGTGCCCACCTTCAGGCCGCCTGAAATCACCGCGGCGGCGTCGATCATCAGTTCGCAGTCCAAGTAGTGGTTGTCCCGCCGCTTCTGAACCCAGAGCACCTTGATCCGACCACGCGAATCCTCCCGTTCCTCGCGAACCTCTGCCGTCATCTGGTCGACGTAATCCCGGCCCGTCTTGCGGGGAATGGACCACTGGCCGACTACTCCATGAGTGAACAGGGCAAGGTGATCCTTCAGGCTCGGGTTCGACCACTGGAAGAGTGGCAGGTGCCGCCGGACTCGCGCCCTGCGTGCCCCGAGAGTCGGGTCGACCAGGATGCGACGCCAAACGCGACGGAAGGTTTTGCCTGTTCGCGGGTCCTGGCTGAGGAACCACTCGGCGTCGTCGCCCTTCATCGCCTTCCAGCCGGTGGCCATGCAGAAGCGGTAGACCTCGGACGCCTTGAAGCCGGTGTCGATCATGGCGTTGACCACCGGCACGTTCAGTTGCCGACGGATTTCTTCGAGTTCGGTCGTGTTGCTGCACCGGCCGTAACCGAGGAGCCGGCTGGCCCCGCCGGCGCCAAAGGCCCGTGCCACCCAGAAGTAGTGCTCGCCGCCTCGGGCCTGCCGGTCGGCCGCGATGAAGCGGGCTTTTTCCAGCGGCCAAGGGTCGCCGAAATCGTAGTCGGCCTTGCGCTGCTGGAGGTAGTCGTCGGTGGTGACCAGCCAACGGTCGAGGTCCCACGGTTCGCCCAACGTCTCGGTGACGAACGTGAACATCGGTTCGATGTCGCCCTCGATCCGCATGGCATCTACGGCGGCGAGGAACTCTTCGACGATGGACCGCCACTCGATCCAGTGCGGCAGGAGCGCGTTCCACGTGTAACTCACCCGTGACCTCGGGGCGTTGGCGTTCTGCGGGATGAACTGCCCGTGGCTTTCGATCCATCGGCGGTCCACGGGCGTGTCCTTGATCCGGTGTCCGCAGCCCGCGCACTCGAAGCGGACCGTCTCGGCGAGGGCGTCGAAGCGCCACTTGCCCTCGGGCTTCGTGGTGTCGTCGGAATCCCACTTGAGCTGCTCGAACTTCAGGGGCTGTAGGTGGTGGCAGGCAGGGCACTCGAAGTGCCAGACACGCTGGTCACCGGCGCGAAACGCGGTGTCCATGGCGTCGCCCTTGGTGCCAGGAGTCGAAATCAGGAACCGGCGGGAGTTCCAGAAGGATCGGGTGCGCTTCAGGACCATTTCCAGCCGGCCGGGTGCGTAGTTGCGGACCTCGTCGCAGAAGAGCCAGCGGATGGGCTTCGACTGGAGCCGGGCCTTTGAGCCCGACCAGCCCGCGTAGAATGGCATGCCGTCGAAGGCGAAGCCGGTCAACGTGGGCTCGGCCATGCGCGCCTTCACCGGGGGGCAGTCTTCGAAGGTCGGTGTCAGCCGGTCGCGGAGGAAGTCTCGCAGCTCATCCTTGGTCGCCGTCACCCACATCGCGGGGCCGGGGTCCTCCGCGATGGCCCAGCAGGCGCAGTTCATGACGGTCTGGGTCTTGGCGCTCTGGGCCGCGCACTGGACGGCGATGTCCCGGATAGCGTTGTTGGCGAAGTCGTCCATCACCGGCCGGACCCACGGGGACGCATCGGATCGCCAGCGGCCCGGCAGCGGGGATGTCTCGTCGACCCGGACGTGTTCCTCGCACCACTGCCAAGGAGGCCGGCGGTCGGCTGGTTTGCATGCGCTGCAGAAGCCTTCGATCAGGGGGTGTCTGGACGGTCCCACACATCAGGCGGGAACGTTGTCCTTTGCGCCTCGCTGGCCTGATCCAGCGAAACCCCGGTCGACCTACCTGCCGGACCGTCCAAACAGCGCCTCGGCCGGTCCTCGCGCGGTCTCGCGGCGGTCTCGCGGGCGCGTTTGGACACGAAAAAGCCCCTCTGGTTCGTCAGAGGGGCGTCGTGGCGCGGTGCGCGTCGGTTACTTCTTCGCCGGGACCAGTTCGAACACCCGGGCGTAGAGGCGGACGCGGCCGGTGATCCGGCGCACGATCTTGGCGGCCTGCGGCTCAGCGAGCTTGAAGGCGGCGGCGAGGTCCTTGGCGATGGCGTCCTTGTCCTTGCCGGTCAGGAAGTGGAAGGCGACGAAGCCGCCCTTGGTCTCCTTGAGCTCGTCGAGCGTGGTCGGGAGCCGGTCGGTCGCTTCCCCGTCGGAGTCGGACTTCGACGCCTTGGCAGCCTTCGCGGGCTTCTCGACCTTCGCCGGGGCGGCGGCGGCGGGCTGGGCCACCGGCTGCTCGGTCGCGGGGGCCGGGGTCGCCTTCTTTGCTTTCGCGGCCTTCGGCTCGGTGGCAGTCGCGGTGGTGGTCTTCGAGGTCTGGTCCTTGGTGGTTTCGGTCGTCTTCTTCATGTTGATCTTGGGTCGGCGCGGGGGTTTGGTTGGTCCGCTCCGAACGTGAGTCTCGCTACGGTGAGGCCGTCAGAGTGTCCAAGGGTTCTCCGAACAAACCGTGGACCCCGGTTCAGTAGAACAGGCCGAGCTCGCGCAACGACGCCCACGGGCGCGGGTGATCGGGACCGGACTGTCCGATCACAACATGATCGAGGACTTCGATGCGGATGATGCGGCCCGCCTGAACGAGTTCGCGAGTCGCTCGGATGTCGGATTCGCTGGGCCTCGCGTCCCCTGAAGGGTGCGAATGGGCCACCACGATGGCCGCGGCGTTTCTCAGGATCGCGGTCCGGAACACCTCACGCGGAGACATGAGCACGGTATCGAGCGTGCCGATGCCGGCGAGGTGGAAGCCGGTGGCGCGCCGTCGTGTGTTCAGGTGGATCACGCAAAGGCACTCGACCTCCTGGCTGTACCACGATGCCGTGGCGATGTTCGCCATCCAGTAGTCGTAGATGCGCTCGGGGCTGTCGCAGCAGGCGATGGGCACCGGGAGCTCACGAAGGCGGACGACACCGAACTCGTGGTTGTCCTTCGAGCGCCGACGACGGGGAGGTGTTTCGCTCATGGTCAGCCCAAGGGGATGAAGCCGCCATTGTGCTCGGCGATGGCGCGGTCGTAGGCCTCCTCGATGACCGATTGCAGCGTGTCGCAGTACACGCCGAGGACGCAGGCCAGCACCATCGATTCGGCTTTCCGCCGTGCATGCCCCTCCACGAGCCAGACGGTGTAAGTGTCGTCGGGCTCGTAGACGATGAGGAGGGTCCACGCCCGGCCGGGCTTCCCGTTCACCCGCGCCATCATTCCAACATCGAACTCGACACGGGGCGGACCGCCCTCCGAGGTGAGCCGGGACCGGAAGCCGGAACGGTATTCGCCCTCGGCTCGGGCGCACTTGTAGCGGAAGTCCTGCGCGCCGATGTAGGTGAAGGCCCCGCGGAGGCCGAGGCCTCCCGACTGGGCGATGATAGTGCGGATGGTTTCAGGGATCGAAGCAGCGTCCATACGAACGAGCCTCGTAAAGGGCGCGCCCGGGCAGCGGCCAGAGTCGACCGTGGTCAGTCCGAAGAGGAGCGCTGCCACTGGCCGAGCCGTTCGTCGATGGTATGCAACTGCTTTAGGACCTCGTCCTCTTCCTCCTTGAGCCGAGCCTCGACGACTTCGACCGGATGCCCGACGAGGGAGGGCGCGATGCGATGCAGACGGGTCAGCACCTTGCGGATCGCGGAGCCGAGTTCGGCGCCCAGGTGGGAGACTTCCTCGACCGGGATCAGCTGCCGCTTCAGTTCCCGGAGTTGGACCTTCAGCTTGGCGTTCTGCAGGACGACGTGTTGCGCCTTCTCCTGCTCGTAGTTCACCGGCGACCGGTTCGGCGTCTCGAACAGCCAACGGATCAGCGGGGCGAGGTAGACCCGGCTCCCGCGAAACGCCCCGCACCCCGACCGCTTGGCGTGCTTGATCGAAGTCGAGGGAATGCCGGTCGCGGCCGCGCAGGACGTGATGCTGTCGTAGGATTCCTGAACGGTGCGCTTCTCGTCCCGCTCACGGTAGTAGCGCAGCAGGCCTTGGATAGCGGCCACGAGCTGATACCGGCCGTTGTGGGGCGCTGGGAGCCAGCCTTCACGAGCGAGTTCGCGCAGACGCCGGTCGGTCAGTCCCGACAGCCGGATCAGTTGAGCCGTGTCGATTGTCCCGGGGTCGGCCATGGATCAGGCCTCCGGTGCCTCGATGATCCAGCCGACGAACTCGCCGACCTGGAAGAACACCCGCGCCGTCTTCGGCAGGAGCCGAGTGTCGAAGGGTCGCTGATACCCGGCGAGGGAAAGTTCCTTCTGGAGGATCGCGCCCGGTTCCGCGCCCACCGCGAGCTTTTGCTGGAGCGTGAGCCGGCTGAACGCGGTCCCCACGTACCCGGGTGGCATCTGGATCTTGTCGAGGATGACGAGGGCGCCGCCGGGCTTGGTCAGGCCCTGCAACCGGCGCAGGAACGAGCCGCGGGTGGCGACGGGCAGGAACATGAAGACCAGGAAGGCCACCGCGAAGTCGAATGGCTCGTAGGCGAAGCTGACGGCGTCGGCGACGATGAGTTGAGGCGGGCCTGCGTACTTGTCGGCCATCTCCTGGCTTTCCTCGATCGCGGTGAACTTCGCCTTCCGCTGGGCGAGCGTCTCCCGGAGGGCGTTACCGATGTTCCCGGTCGAGGCCCCGATGTCGTACACCCGACCTCCGTTCGGGATGTAGTGGCGGCCGAAGTGGGCGACGGCGTTTGTGGCAACGTCATACCACGGAAGCTGCTCGCGCACGTGCTGGTCGAAGTGCTTCGCGACGGCACGGCTGCGGAACGTCCAGTGCTGGGGGATCTCAAGCGAGGATTTCATCCCGAATGGTCCTTCCGATGGCTGCCATCATGACGGGGGGCACGGCGCGACCGAGACGCTCCCACTGCTGGCCGTAGCTGCCGGTCAGGACAAAGTCGTCAGGGAAGGCGCAGATGCGCTTCAACTCGGCGATGGCCAGCTTCCGCTTCTCGGTCGGGTGCGTGACGCTCGCAATTCCCGGATGCCCGTGACTGGCGCAGATGGTCGGGCACGGTGCGTCCGGATGCGGTCGCACGAGGTTGAAGTAGCGGTCGGACGATTCGCCGGGCTTGAGCCGATCCCACTCCTTGCCGATGGCGAAGCGGGACATGTCGAGGCCCTCGACCGCGAACTGGTTCGGTTTGGTGCCCAGCACCGTCGGGCACGGACGGTCAGGGTCGAACGCCTGGCCCTTTTGATCGAACGCCGCGCCGGTGCCGCCGGTGATCCGCGCCTCGACCAGTTCGAGACCCTGATGGCTCGTCACCGGGTTGTACGACCCGTGCGCGCTGACGGTCGGCGACGGCGCGTCCGCCGGCTTCCACGTCGGACCGTATTTGCCGCGCACGATCCACGGCAACGCGTCGCGGAGCGTGTAGCGGTAGGGCAGCGGCTTCGGGAAGACGGGCGGTTTCCCGAGGTCCTCGCGCACGCCGATGAAGATGGTTCGTTGCCGCGCCTGCGGGACGCCGAGCCATTGCGCGTCGAGGACCTTGACCCCGACTCGGTAGCCGCAGGCCTTCAGCTTGGCGAGGATTTCGAGGAAGTAGCCCTTGGCCACGCCTTTCACGAGACCGCTGACGTTCTCCGCCACGAACACCCGGGGCTTCAGCCCATCCAGGAGCCGGATGAACTCGAAGAAGAGGTCGTCCGTGCGCTGGACGGTGTCGGAGTACTTCTTCGCCTTGCCCCAGTGCTTCTCGCGCTTGCCCGCTGTAGAGAACGAGGCGCACGGCGGCGAGCCATCCATGAGATCAAGTTCGCCCGCCTTGAGCCCTGCCGCTTCAAGGATGTCGCTGGGCTTCACCTCCCGGATGTCGCGAGTGTCGAGGATCGTGTCGGGGTGGTTGGCCCGGTATACCTCGGCGGCGGCCGGGATGAACTCGCTCGCCCACACGAGACGGAAGCCGGCCATCCGGTACCCGAGGCACGAACCGCCGCACCCGCTGAAGGTCGAGATGGCGGTGAAACCGTTCCGCGGCACGGCGGCGATCTCCGCCATGCTCGGAACGCGGTAGGGTGGCTTCTCGATCTTCACGACGGCTTGCCCGACCACTTGAAGGCACACCTCGGACACTGGAACTCGGTCGGCACGTTCTCGTCGACCGCGGGGAAGTCGGCCGGGGCCTCGGGCTCTGCCGCGCCGGACAGGAGGCCTTGCAGCGCCGTCGCGTCGAACCCGGACAGGTCCATGTCGAGATCGGTCGCCTTCAGTTCGCCGAGCAGCGAGCGAAGCGCGGCGTCATCGGCCTCCGCGAGTTCAGCCAGCCGGTTGTCGGCGATCAGGTGCGCCCACTCGTCGGCCTCGGTTGCGAAGTCCTGGTAGTCGACGGGCACCACCGATAGTCCGAGTGCCTTGGCCGCTTCGTAGCGACCGTGGCCTGCGACGATGAACCCGGACCGGGTCGAGACGACCACCGGCGAGCGCCAGCCCTGATGCCCGATGACCTTGGCCAGAAGGGCGACCTGGCTCTGCGGGTGCTGGTTTGGGTTGCGTGGGTTCGGCACCAGCTTTTCCAGCGGCACCAGCTCGTCGAAGGCGCAGTTGACCGCTGGGCCGGCGGGCGGATTGGCGGAGGGTTCCGGGGCCGGGCTTGGAACCGCGGCGCGTTTTTTTGGTTTTCGGTCGTTCATGCGCGTTGTCGGGGCTGACGCCACACCTCCACCCCACCGGGGGCCGGCAAAAGATTCCTTCCCCCCACCGGCCCGGGGCCGAGGCACCCCGTCTCGCCTGCGAGAAGCCGGTTCTCGTGCGTTTTCAGGGAAGCGGGAACGTTGTCCTTTGGGTCGGCGTCAACGGCGGCCTCTCGCAGGCTGAGGCACCGGCTGCGCAGGCTGGCTGTGCGCGGTTGGAGCGTTGGGTCGCAGTGCATCGTTCTACCCACGTGCGGAACGTTGTCCTTTGCGCCAGTTCCAGGCGTGACGCTGGCCACGGTGACGCCAGCGCAGGAGGCGGCTGTAGCGGCCTGCGTGCTTGGCGAGCTTGGCCGGGGTCACCTTCGCGCGGCGGGCGAGTTCGCGAAGTGAAGGGCTGCCGGGGAAGTAGCCGGGGTCGAGAACCCACGCGAGGGCGAGGAGTCGAACGCCGAGCGATTTGGGCCAGACGCGACGATTCGTGTAGTTCGGGACGAGCAGCTGGATCAGCCGCTTCACCGCTTCGGCAACGGTCTTGTCCGTCTTGCCCGCTTCGAGGTCCTCGTCCAGGCGGTCCAAGATTTCGTTCCACTCGAAGTCCTGGTCTGCGGCGTCGAGCGGATCGCGATGCTTGGCAATCCACCCTTCGTGGAACTCCGGTTTCACGTCTGCTGCTCCTGGGGTTGGGGTTTGAAATCGTTCGAAGTCAGGACCTGAACTCGGGGTTGCCAGATCAGCGCTTTGCCGCCGCGCTGGGCTTTCACCTTCCGCCACGCCCACAACTCGAGCGCGGTGCCGGGCGTGGTCAGCCAGTCGAGGCACTCCTGGGCCTTCTCCTCGGTCAGCTTGCGAAGGTGGCCGGCGAAGTCCTGGCCGGTGGACTGGACGCCGACGACGCCGCGCCGAGGGTCGAGGGCGAGGATGTCGATGATTCCGAAGAGGTCCTGCCGGATGCCGTGAGGCCCGCCGTAGGGATTCCACTTCTCGACGATGGTGCAGACGAGGCCTTGCTCGCGGAGAGCGCGAAGCGTTCGCTGGGTGGGGGAGAGGCCTTTCACCGGCTACCTCCAGCGAGGACGTTGAACTCAGAATGGCCGCCCTTGAATGAATTGAATCGTCCGCCCCCCCCTTTAGGGGGGCGGTGATTCGATTCAATTGAGAATCGAGTTGATTGATGGGCAGTCCGGCATTTTGTCGAAAGGGCTTGGCAGCAGAGAGTTGGGCAATAATTGAATCGCATGAGAGGGGTTTTGATTCAGGGCTTTTTCCAGTCGTGAGCGGTGGGGCGTTCCTCGGCCTTGGTTTGGCCCTTTTCCGTGAGGTGGTAGAGGCGGGTCCGCCCCTTCTCGGTGAAGCGCACGAAGCCGGCCTCGACGGCGTCCTGGATGGTCCGCTGGACTGCCTGCTCGGAGCAGTCGAGGGCCTTTGCGACGACGCCGTTCAGGAAGCCCTGGTGGCGACCTGGGTGCGTTGCGATGCAGTGAAGGACCTCGACCAAGTCGCAGCTGCGCGGGCGGCCACCGGGGTTGCCGGCCAGCACCTCCTCGACCTCGGACTTCTCCGCCTCGCGCCAGCAGATGACGCCGACCGCCCGGTGGTGGGCGATGAAACGGGTGACCGTGGGAACGCCGTCGGACTGCCATCGGAGTCGTTTGCCGCGCTTGGGCGCCCTGAGTTCGAAGACGGTGTCCGAACCGATCGACCGAAGCGCGATGGCTGCTCTCGCCGGGTTGATCCACTCCGCGGAGCCGGCGCCGAGGTAGGCGTAGTCCCCGGCCTCCCAGTTCTCCTTCTCCTTTCCCCGGAGCGGCTTGTTCGTGTGGTGCGCGAGAATCAGGCCGACCCGGTGCCGTTGCAGGAGCGGATTCAGCAGCTCGCGCATGAAGTGGCTGACATCCTTCTGGCTGTTCGAATCGCCGCCGAGGTAGGCGAAGGCCGGATCGATGATGACGAGGTCGAAGGGACCGAACTCGGTCAGGAGCGCATCGAGAGTGAGGGCGAACTTGTCGCCGCTGCGGTCGTTGACCGTGCAGACCATGAATCGTTTCTGGGCCTGCGCTTTTTCGACTTCGGGCAGGTTGCAGCCGCTGAGGACGCCATCGCGCATTTCGGCGAGGTCGCCCTCGTCGTTCTCAGCCTGGATCAGGAGGACCCGCATCCCGCGTTCGCGGTAGGCCCCGCCGGGGGTGATGCCGAAGAGCGGTTTGCCGACGGCGAAGTGGATCCCGAGTTGCATCAGAAAAGACGACTTGCCGATGCCGGTGGGGCCGAGCACGAGGCAGACGCCGCCGCGGTAGAGGAATCGGTGCATGATGAGTTCGGATGGATCGTTTTCGGCGGCCGGGGCGCGAAGGTCATCGAGCAGCCGGACAGGAGGCACGCTCTCGACCTTGACCGCCTCCTTGTGGACGGACTCGACGAGGGCGGCGGGGAGGAAATCGGTCAGCAGGACGTTGAATGGGGTGGACTCAGACACGGGCAGCCTGGGGTTCGAAGTGAAGGATGCGCTGGCGGATGGCGGGGACGCCGTCGACGACGCGGAGGCCGCCAGGCATCCGGAGCCAGCCGCAGACGTCCCAGCGCGTGGCGTCGGCGCCCAGGAGGCAGGCGACGCAGAAGAAGCGGACTTGGTCCTGGCGGGACAGGTGATCGACCCGGAACCAGGCGTGCAGGCTCTTGCCGCCGGAATCGACGACCAGGACGAGGGGCGCGAGTTGCCCGAGCCTGGTCGACAGTCGGGCCTGCTGTTCCTTGGACAGGGCCGGGTTGTCGAACTCGGCGACCAGATGCCGGCGCAGGCCGGTGTTGTTCTGGCAGCGCGGGGCGAGCTTGCCCTGATAGTTCGGGGCCTCCCGATCTCGCATCGGGTTCACCACGATGAACTGGAGCCAGTCAGCGTCGGCGAGGGTGTCTTTGAGCGGTCGCACGAGCGCCCTCTCGGTGGTGCGCCCGGTGCAGACGAGTTCGCCCGGCTTGAAGAGACGCGGCAGCACGTCGGCGGCGCCGAGGCCGGTGTCGCCGGTGACATCGAAGGCCGGTGCGGTCTCGAACAGGACCCGGTCGATGAGCGCCTGACTAAGTTCGGGCCAGTCGACGGGTTGCCGGCCGAAGTTGACCTTGGCGACCGGGCGACCGGAGTAGGCGAGGTCCACCGCGGCCTCGATTTCGCGGTCCGGAATCTTCCGGTGGTCCACGAATTCGTCGCAGCACCGGCGCAGGAAGGCGAAACAGGCGTCGGCGTCGAGGACGTGACGCAGGCCGCTGGCGACCTGGGCGAGCCACCGGTGCGTGTTGCCCGGGGTCGGGACGGTCTTCAGGCGCTCGGCCGTTCGATTTGAGATGGGAAGCAGGAGGGCCATGGCGGGGTCACTTGGCGTAGAAAGGGGTCAGCTTGCCGTCGACCTTCAGCGGGAGGTGCGGTGCCCAAGGCATCGGGGTTTCCATGATCCGGGTGATGCGTTCGAGGTCCTCGCGGGCGGAGGCCTCGGGCAGCTCGAACACGAGTTCATCGTGGACGCTGAGGACGGGCAGGAAGCCGGCGTCGGCGCATCGGAGCCACGCGAAGGCGAGAACGTCGCGGGCGGTGGCCTGCGTCCAGTTCTCGGCCAGGAGACCGCCGTAGACCCGGATACGCTCACCGCCCACGGTGCAGGTGATACCGTCCTCGGTGACGCTGATGTCGCGGTAGAGCAGGAACCGCTTCGACGCGGGGTCGTGTTGCGCGACCGGCAGCGGCAGGGCGTAGTGCTGACGGTCGCGAGCTTCGCACGCCGCTTGAAGCCGGTCCCAGAGGTCGACGATCAGCGGGTTGGAATCGCGGAACTCGGTCACGATTCGCTTCGACTCCGCGTCCGAGAGTTCGAGGCCCGCCATCACCCGGGCCACCTCGATGAACTTCCGCCACCCGCAGCCAAAGCCGAGGCCCAGCACGCGTGCCTTCGCGAGTTGTCGGAGTCCGGAGCCGGTCCGGTCGCAGTAGGCCTTCAGCGGTTCGGGCTCGGCGTAGCCCATCGTCCGGCGGGCGTGGATTTCGTAGGCGTCGGCCTCCGGGCTTTCGCGGAAGAGGCGCAGGGCCTCGGTGTCCCCGGCGAGGTAGAGCAGGACCCGGCTCTCGATCTGGCTGTAATCGACGACGGCGAGCACTCGTCCTGGTGGAGCTACGATGGCGCGGCGGAGGTCAACGCCTTCGGCAGTCTTCCGGTTAAGGTTCTGGAGATTCAGCCCGCCGCCACCGGACCAGCGGCCCGTGCTCGCGCCGAAGTACCGCAACTCGTAGGCCATCCGGCCGCCAGGCATCCGCCGCGCTTCCATCGCTTCAAGCACCCGGGCGGTCCGGTTCGCGGACCGGATGCGTTGCATGTCCCGAGCCCAGCCCGTGCCCACCGATTCCGGGTTCGCGTCCGCCCACTCGATGAAGCCCGGGTCCTTGGCCGAGGTGCTGGCCGGGGCCTCGACGCCTTTCAGTTGGCAGGCGGCGCGAAACGACTTGATCGACAGCGCCCGATCCCACGGCAGCCCCGCAGACATCGCGCTGACCAACTCTTGGAGGCCTTGGCGACTCGCCCGAACGTGCTCCCAGTCGACGCAAAGCCCGCGCCGGCCCATCTCGGAGGTGATTTCGAAGAGGCGGCGCTCGTGCGTCGGCCAGTGGCGCTCCAGGTGGTTCCAAAGGGCGAGGCACGCCAACGCGTCTCGACCGGCATAGCGGCGCATCTCGACGGCGAGGAATCCGTCCTCCATCGGGTTCCAACCCTTCGCCCGAGACCTCGGCGCCTTGTCGAGCGTCTGGCCGAAGACGGCCTTCACCGCGCCCGCGAGGTCGCGGGGAAGTTGCAGGAAGGCACACAGGGCAGCGGAGCAGTGCCACTCGGCGGGACCGCGGGCGTCCGATGGAATCGCCCCCAACTCGCGGAGCCGCTCGAACACGGCGCGGTCGAAGTCGCGGTTGTGGCTGACCCACCGTCGGCCCGCGATGGTCGCCCACGGAAACTGTCGTGGGGCGCAGACGCAGGTTCGTTCGCCGTCGGTGACTGCCACGAGGTACGCGTGGAAGCGCGGGTCGTGGCAGTAGGCCCAGTGGCCCAGTTCCTTCACCGAGTAGGCCGATGTGTAGAAGGTCTCGAAGTCGACGGCGACCAGGTCTCCGGTCGGCTGCGCGAACCACATCGCCGGGGTCAGGATGACGGGTTCCGCGATCATCCCAGGACGGCCTTGCGAGGGTCGTAGCCATTCTTGTAGCGCCAGAGGGCCGCGACCATGCGGAAGGCCTGCCAGTCGCGAGTGGGATCGGGATGCTTCACCACGACCACGCGGCCGGGCTCGGTCGTCGAGATGAAGATGTTGGCGGCGAGAACGCGGCCAATCTGTTCCTCGCCCCAGTATGTGGCGCCGTACGCGGCGAGTTGCATGGCCTGGTTGTCGTAGGCCTGAACGTCCTCGCCCGGCTTCGTCTTGCGGGTCTTGTAGTCGAGGATGCCGATGCCGTTTCGGCCGTACCGGAAGAGCACGTCGGCGGTACCGGCGAACCCGTGCTGCCGGTTCACGAGACGGGACTCGCGGTCGACGATTTCGATTCCGACCTGCTGCTTCCACGCGAGCACGGGCTCGACGTACGTGCGGAGGTCCTCGGCGTAGGGCTCGCCCGCCATCGCGGCTTCGAGCGCACCGTGAATCATCGTGCCGAGGTCAGCGGCTTGCTCGACCTGCTCGAAGGCCACAGTGCGGACCCGGTTGCACCAGTAGTCCTCGGACTCTTCCTGCGCCTTCGGAGTGCGGAGCGTGGCGAGGGCGACCTGGTCGAGCTTCCACTTTTCGAGACCTGGCTTGGCCAGGATGCCGAGGATGCCGGTGACGCTCGGGTAGAGCCCGAGGCGCTTGGCGTCGCGGATTGTGGTCGGACGTTCGCCCCGACCGTCGGAAGTCGGAAGACGATGAACCGGCGTGCCGTCCTCGCGGTACCAGTGACCGGCGGGGACCTTGTTCTTGCTCAAGACTGCCATGGTAAGATTGGGAGGAAGTGCGGGGAGGACCTGCGGCCGATCCTCCCCGCGGGGTTGGGGTTGGTTCGCCGATCAGAAGGGCACGTCGTCGACGAAGGTCTCGATGCTCGGCGCTGCGGGAACCCGAGCAGGAGCCGGTGCGGGGCGCGGCGGCGCGAGCGGCTGCTGCACGGGCGCGGGAGCGGGGACAGGTGCGGGGGCAGCGGGTGCCACGAGCCCCTGCGGCACCGGGGACAACGCAGCGATCGAGGCGAACACTCCGACGCCGTCCTTGCGCTTCACATGCTCGACGGTCAGGAGGCACTTCGCCCCCTTGAGCGTGCAGTAGTCCCATCCGTACTCGGGGGCCTTTCCCAGCAGGGCCTTCAGGAACGCGAACAACGCGGACTTCTCGTTGCCGCTGATTTTCATCCGCCGACTGGCGACGCGATGGGGCAGTCCCTGCGGGCTGCGGAAGCCGAACAAGAACGTGGTCAAGTCGACCTTCTCGGTCTCCGTGGATTGGAACTTCGTTCGGACGACGCCAAACTCGTCGCGCACGTCGAGGACGGTTGCGATGTAGGTGCCCGCCGGTGCGAGGTCGTTTCCGATGACCTCGATGAACGGGTTGGATGTGTCGGTGGGTTGAGTGAGGACTGCCATAGTCAGACTTCTCCTTTCAGGGGTTGGGGATCAGCGGTTGGAGGACGAGCGCTCGATGGTCATGAAGGCCATCCAGTTCACCCACGTGGAGAAGAAGACCGCGCCGAGCGCGATCTGGGTGGCGTTCTTTTCCCCGGTGGCGATGGCGAACCACGCCGCGAAGAGAAGCAGCGCGATGTACGTGCTGAAGCCCCATACGCCGGTGGCGAACTTCTTGAGGGTCATGTTCCAGTCGATTTTGCGTTTCTGCGTTTCCATGTTGGTGTCTTGCGATTGCTGCTGACGTGCCGGGCGGGATTGGGATGGCGAGACAGCGAGCCCGGCGGTCACTGCTGCCAAAGGGGAATCAGGCTTTGCGGGAGCGGGCGCGTTCGGCCCGTACTGCCGCCTTCCGCCGCTGGAAGGCTTCGGTGGCGAAGTAGGCCTCCACCTCGGCGAATCGGTATCGCTTGGCACCGCTGACGCCGTGGCCGGGAACACGCCACCGGCGAAGGGTGGTGATGCCGAAGCCCAGGCGGCGGGACAGCTCGCGGAGGGTCAGGTACGGCTCCTCCTTCGGGAGTTCGCCGCGGAGAATGCGAAGGGCCGCTTCACGACGCTCGGGCGGTGCCGTCATCGCCGCGGACATGATGTCCTCCAAGGCGATCACGGTTCGTCCTCCGGGAACCGGTATTCGTAGCGGTTCCAGAGTTCAGCGATGGCGCCGAGGTCGCCCTCGCGGGCGAGGTCCAGGAGTTGGTGGAAGCGACCGTCGCGGAGGGGGCGAACCGGAGCCGCCTTGTCGCCGGGAGTCGCGGCGCGCTTCTTCTGAGCGGCCCGCTTCATACGCCGACCTCCCACGTGGCGACGCCCAGTTCCCGGGCAATTGCTTCCTTCAGCCACTTCTCCGGGGTGGCTCTGCCGGTCTCGATCTTTGTGATCTGGGATTCGGAGCATCCCACCCGCTTCGCCAGCGCGAACTGCGTCAGGCGGAGGCGACGTCGCGCCTCGCGCATCGCTAGCGATTGTTGGTTCTGCGTCGTTTGCATCTTCTTCGTCGGCGCCTTCTGGCGGGGCGAAAACGAAACCCGCCATCCAGGCATCTGCCTAAATGGCGGGAAATGACGCTTCCCAATTGGGAAGCCGGGCTTCCCAAACGTTGTGCTACGACTCTAGTGCCAGACACCTCCGGTCGGATGGGCGTACCGGAATGAATATCCCTTGCTCACGCACTGCTTGAGGTGCTCGCCGAACGCCCTCTCGTGCCTCTCTCCTTTTAAGAGCGAACGCTCGACCGCCCTGATTGCCTTGCTGACGTTCCCTCGCGCTCGCTCTCCGGTATCGGTGGCAATTTCGCCTTTGTTCAGGGCGGCCTCAAGCGGGCCGATTTCTGCTTCGATTTCGTCCGCCTCGACATGGCGACCTTGGTCTCTCGCTTGGTCGCGATCCGCTCGCAACCTGGCCAAATCCCGGAGGTAGTTGCGGTTGGCCTCCGGGTCCGCGGCGAGATGAATCGAAGTGCCTGATCGCGACGTCGCCTTTTCAGGGGTTACCGCTACTTCAAGGTCAAGTGCCCCGATGGTTTCGCCGGCATGGTGCAACAGATGGTCGAGATAGCGCGCTCCCAGGTTGTCAGCGAGGTGAAACTCCGGCCCCCCGGCGAACACAACACGCCAGACCTGACCGGACCTGCGGAAGACGAATCGTTCCGGCGGCTGGCGAGCCGAGATGGCTGCGGACACCTGCTGATGGGGCATCATCTTCACGGCGCTCCCGATGAACCGCCGTATCAAAGCATCGGCTGTGTCGCGCACTTCAAATCCACCACCAGCCTTTGTCGCGACGTGGCGGTCCAACGGGATATGCAGTGCCGAGTGCTGCTGCATTTGGCCGAGCGACTCGGCACTCAGAATCGACGCAGTTGGCGTCAGCTGAACAAATGGGCCGGGTAGGACTGAACGAAGGGTGGCGAACTCTCTGAGGAAGTTGGGTGGCATGCCAGCGACAGTCAGGACCGCTGGATGCCCTGCGCTTGGAAGTGCGCCCGCGGCGAATGAACATCGAGTGCCCGTGATTGCGTTTGGAGCAACAGGGGCAAAGCCGAGAGATCGGCCGATGGCGACCGCGAGACCTGCGACATCGAGATCGTACACCAGCCCGTCAGCGGCGGTGACCTGGAAAGTTGGGCAGGCTGATCCAGGACACCTGCAGATTGCCGCGAAGCGATCATCGTCGAACGGAACAAGCTCATGACGGCATCCGCAGGGCGCGGGATGAACGCAGGGACACGTCGCGACGCGTTGGGCGGACGGGCGAAGGTAGTTGGCAACGGTGTCCGCGTCCGCGCCGAGATGAAGTCGCCACTCGATCAGCGGCGCGGATGGAAACTCGAAGACTTCAAGCGCTTTCCAGAGTGCCATTGGAGTTCGGTTCAGAATGCTCGGCGGGGTGAACGAAGCCCTGACGCTGGAGCCATGGCGCGAGGACCACTGCATCATCGTCCCGCCCGAACTGCGCGTGGTTCGATGGACTGATGGTCAGCGTTCGTGGTCTTTTGGAGTCAGTGAAGTGGACGAGGAACTTGGCCTTCCTGACCTCCAGCGTCATCGGAATCGAGTAGCCTCGCCGTTCAAAGACGCCGAAGACGTCCTGCGCTTGATACCGCTCCCTTACCCACAGCGCCCCGGGGGTGGCGAGTTCGACCTCCACCAGCGTGATCGCCTCAATCCCCGGGATTCCCGCGGAGACGAGCGCGGCCCGTTGGGCCGTCTTCAGAGGTTCAAGGGTGTACTTCTTCGTGGTCGTCGGGAAGAAGTCGGCGTCATTGAACAGGTGCCGGCCGAAGGCGCGTCGGAACAGCTCGGGCTCGTAGCGGCTGTCCCCGTGGACGGCGAGTTCGCAACGCACGCTGTCGTAGATGACCAGATCATGGCGTTCAGGCCGATAGATTGTGCAGCCGGATGCGTTGCCGCGGAGTTCGACGGAGCCCTCGCGTTTCATGGGCTCCGCGTGACGAATGTAATACCAGAAGTGGCCATCCTTCTCCCGGTAGAAGACGCGAGCCGTCCTGCCCCGGTGGTGCTGTTCGTAGAAGTCGTTGAGTTCTGCCTCAAGTGGGCTCAGATCCTCCGGCGGTTGAACCCTCCGCACCCTTTGGCGAGAGACAAAATAGGTGAAGGAGCGGAACCTGGAGACGGCCTGCTCGGCATGCAGTTCGTTGAACAGCCTGCGATCACGGAGAAGCAGTTGCGCCGCGACATCCGCTGGCGACGAGTCCGGATCGAATGCGATCACGATGCTCCGGGCGCGCAGGCCCTCAACAATGTGGTCGAGCCCGTTTGGGCTGCCCAGCTGTCGGATCATGTCGAACTTCTCCACCAACTCGGGCGGGATGTCGTCTGGAGATGCGAAAAGGGTCGCGAGAGCCGGATAGTCGAACTCGGCGCACGAACCAAGAGGCCCGATGTTGAGGCCCTTGCCTTCGAAGAACCCGCGGTGAGGGACGAGCAGTTCATGCAGCCGTGGCGGAGCGAGCTCTTTGAGCGCGTCGGGGTCGGAGAATCGCCGGAGGTTGACGGTTTTCATGGTCTTCTTCTTCTTCGGTTGTCGAGATGACGGATGCGGGGTTGGCCCGCTGCCAGACGGATGGGTGCATCGAATTGGGGCGTAGGCGCTCGCGGGTCACCGGGAAGCCGCGGGAGCTTTTGCCCCCGCGGCTTGGTGTTCAGCGACGGCAGTTAGCCGCGGATCCAGAACCGCCGCTGCGGCTCAGGAACTTCCTGCCGCCCCGAGATCGGACAGATGACCAAGGTGATCTCCACCTCACGCCATCCCGCTCCGGGGCAGCACCAATGCTCGATGATCATCGAACTGGCCTTTCAAGGGAGACGCTGCTTGATCCGAAGAGAAGACCGGTGTAAGACAACCGGCGGACCTTCTATTCGCTCGGAGTGGGGTCTCGTTCCACCCGAGTTCGGTTCTGCCCCGGTGTGCGCGCTAACGCCCCGGGGCTAACCGTTTCGGCCCCTCGCGGGGCCAAAATCTTCACCGGGGCAGGTCGGTTTGTGCGTCCTCCTCGACGATCAGCTGAACCGCGAGCCAGTTCTTGATTCGGTCCAACTCCTTCTGGGTCACGGTCGGCGGGGCTTGGACCAACACTCGACGTTTTCCCTTCGGGTCGAGGAGCAAGATGGCGGGCGGATTGTCGAAGGCGGCAGGCTCGCCGTTGCCGGTTTTCGGGGCATCACCTTGGGGTTGCTGGATCGAGGGAGATGGCTCGGACGTGGTGGTTGGGTTCTTCAGCTTCAACTGTCCGCCTTGTCGTACGATGAGGCCTACGAGGATCAGGTACTCGACGATCACCCGAAGCTGCGGAAGATGGCCGGCTTCAGCGGTGGAGACCTCGGCAAGCTCGTGAACAGCCTCGTCCTCGGTCATGGGCTTGAATTTCAGCAGAGGAATCAATCGCTGACCAAACCACGAACGCTCGAACAACGGTGCGAGTTTGCTCCACGCCCGCGACTCGTCGATGCCGTACATCCGATGCATTGCCATCAATTCGTCGGAGGGCAGGAACTTCCGTCCCTCCTTGCGAATAATCCCGACATCCAGGAGGAACGCATTCCCCATGCTGATCGTGCCCGGGGTCATGTCGGCGAACTTAGTGAGAGCCTCGACCACCACAGGCGCGCCCTCAGCTTCGTATGCAGCGGCGTGCGCCCGGATGATCTCGCACTGGCGAGGGAAGGTCACCCGGTCTGTGGGAATGGTTCTGGTCAACGTGGTGCGCCGCTGCGGTTTTGCGAGCTCGGAATCGGTGCTCGGCGCGGTGGGAGTCTCGGGCGAAGTTGGGTCTTGGCTCATAAGAACGGGATCAGTATGCATCTCGGAATGCGGACGTCAAGCATCTCGATTGCTACGAGGACAAATAATGCCGCGATCCAAAGGACGTCAAATCATCGACAATGTTGCTCCGTGCGCACTGTGATGTTTGGGTTGCTTGAATTTGCATTTTGGATGTTTGGGTTGCGCGTGATGCAGGTGCCTGGCTGGCGGAGTCTGGTGCGTAGTGCTGCAGGTGCTGGTTCGACGCCGCTGCCCCTTCCGACGGAGGATAGGGGCCCAGCTCGTACGCAGGCTTCAGCCGAAAGGTGACGGGGAGGTTGACGTGATCGGTGAAGGGACGCCCGGAGCCCACCGTTCGCGGAGCAAGACGCCGATTGTGCGCGGTGGCCCGGGGGGGAGTTCGGGCCCAGTACCGGCGCCCGTCATTCCCGACACGGCGATATTGCGCGTGCTCCGTGACCGGATCGGCGCATCATCCGCGCCGGGGTTCCAACTGGAACCGCTGGATGTCGCGCCGTAACCTTAGATAAATGCTCATCCGCAGCGCAAAGGAACCCAACGCACTAGCCCTCGCAGATCGGCTAAGGGAGGAGGTGTGCGGGCGTCTGGACGGCGGTTCTCGATCGAGGCTGGGGCAGTTCCTTACCCCTCCTTCCGTCGGTCGCTACTTGGCAGGCCAGTTTCAGGGGTATGGCGAGCACATCAGATTCTTGGACGCCGGAGCCGGTTTGGGCTCGCTGTCGGCGGCATTTGTGGAACGCCTCCTGTCCCTGAGGTCCAAGCCGAAGTCCCTGCATATAGAGGCATGGGAGATCGAACCTGCGTTCCTACCCGGGCTTCAACTCGTTCTCGATGATTGCCTGGAAATGGCTTCAGGCATGGGCATTCGTGCGACGTGCGAAATTCATGCGCGAGATTTTCTGCAAGAGGCCGCGCTAATCGCGGATGGACTTTTCAGCAAGCGCGAGCGATTTACCCACTGCGCGATCAATCCACCGTACGGCAAGATAGCGACCAATTCAGATGCGCGGCGGATACTCCGACGCGCCGGGTTGGAGACCACGAATCTGTACGCCGGCTTCGTCTGGATGGCATCACGCCTCTTGACGGCAGGAGGCGAGATGGCCGCGATTACTCCCAGGAGCTTCTGTAACGGTCCGTACTTTCAGCCGTTCCGGGAGGCCTTCCTCTCCTTCATGGCGCTCCGGCACGTAACCCTCTTCGAGAAGCGCGATGAACTTTTCGCCGACGATCAGGTGCTGCAAGAGACCATTGTCTTTCATGCGATTCGCGGCTCGCCGAATTGCGAGCTCCGAATCAGCAATTGGCGCAGTGCAGCAGAAATCGAGACACACTTAGTGCGGCAGGGGACGGTTGTTTCGGAGAGCGATCCACAACGAGTCATACACCTCCCCGCCGGCAACGAAGATTTGGAAGTCAGTAAGACCGCCGACTGTCTGACATCCTCCCTTGAGAATCTTGGAATACAGGTTTCAACCGGACGGGTAGTTGATTTTCGGTCGAAAGAGTTTCTCCGATCCGAGCCCTCCGTGGACACTGTCCCCTTGCTTTATCCAGGGCATTTGAAGAGCGGTCGCGTCGTGTGGCCAATCCCAGCATCGAAGAAAGCCAATGCGATCGTTGCCTCAATCGGAACCGAGGGCCTGCTCGTGCCGAATGGTGTCTACGTCCTGGTGAAGCGATTCAGCGCAAAGGAGGAGCGCAGGCGCATCGTGGCTGCTTTGTTCGAGCCGATTTCGTCGCCAGCGCGGTACAATCGGGTTGGGTTCGAGAATCATCTGAATTACTTCCACACGAACGGGCGACCCTTAGAGAAGGCGCTCGCGACAGGGCTCGCGCTGTTCCTTAACTCCACTCTCGTGGATAGACTCTTCCGCCAGTTCAATGGACACACGCAAGTCAATGCCAGCGACCTGCGCCGCCTGCGTTATCCGAGTGCAGCAGAGTTGCGGAGACTGGCGGCGAGTGTGAGTGAAGGCGCCGCCGACCAAGACGAGATCGACGAGTCGTTGGCTCGTACCCTATCTCTGAAAATGCAAGCGGCTTGAGTTATCCCTCTACCTTGAATTGCTTCGCGCCGTCCTCGCAGATCCAGAGATGGGTTCCCGGTGGAAGATTCTTGTGCTTTCCTTGTCGGGATGCTGCCGTTTTCCAGTCGGGATAGGCGGTAGTAAACCCGATGCCCGCTTTTCCGTGGCGTGTTGCCAGCATGCGTAGGCGATTCACCTTGTGGAAATCCACCTCGCCGTCGCTCGTGACCGCCTCGATTACCCAAAGCCAGTCCGTGCGGGGATTCCATAAAAGGACGTCCGGCATCGCGTCATCGAGCAGGATCTCGATTCCGGCCTCCTTCAGCGGCGAACGATACTCGTCTTTGATTCGCATCCCGTCTTCTGCGTCGATGTAGAGAACTTGGAACCCCGGAAGAAACCGGGGCGCGTAGTGTTCCATTGCGGCGTGAATAAGGATGTCGTGAGGGGATCCAATCGCCTCGCGAGTCGCTCTTGCTGCCGCAGCCTGAGCCGCAAGACGCGCCTGAATCTCGGAGTCGGCTCCCCAGATGGCGAGTTTCGCAGGCAGTTCGGCGCTCGATGCGGTGAGGACTGCGACGAACGAATCCACGACCCGGTAGGCGCTGTTCGGGGACTTTGCCACCGGGTGGCCGAGGCGAAACGAACTCAGCTCCGGATCGAAGTACACTTTCTCAAGGGCGGCGATTTCCCAAAGGGGCTTCAACCAGTAGTCGCGGCCCTCTCGGTCGAGCTTGCCCGCGCCGCGCTGGAGTACGCCCATGTGGCAGGCAATCTGGGCGGTGGAGGCGCCAGCATTAAAGCGGAGGCCGATTTCGGCGGCGCCGGAGAACAGGCTTGGGTTCTGGTCGTCAAGGAGCGCGAAAATCGCGTCGACCTGGTCCCTCGACCCGCGGGAGAGATGCTGGAGCACTTCGGTGATTCGGGCCTTGCTGATTCCTTGAAGGGCATCAGGGGGCCGTCTGAGCGTCCCGTTGCGCAGGAGTTCTCGGAACTTCGTCTCCAGGTTCATGAATCGACCGAGGATGGGTCGTCCCTCGAAGCATGAGCAAGGAGAACAGGGTCGCGCTGGTGCCGGCGATCCTCGGATCGAGGAACCGGCTGTGGTCAATGTCGGGTCAGATCGTGTCCAGCAGCTCGAGAAGTCGGGATTTCGCGTCCCGACAATTCTTTGGGGTCATTTGCTGGATGATCGCTCTCATTTCGTCTTTCGCGGAGTGGCGCTCTCCGACACCGAGCATTTTGGGCATCGCCTTGACGAGGACCTGGCGGAAGTCCTCCCGTCCGGGACGGAAGTAATGCTTCATCACTACTTCGACGGTCCGATGCCCGGTGACCCGTTGCACGAGCTCAAGGGGAACCCCGGCGGCCAGGGCGAGCGTGATCCAGGTGACTCGGAAGCTGTGGAAGTCGTGCAGCGAGGCGCGCCGCAGGCCCACTTCGCGTTCCTCCTGCAGGGCATCGGTCTTTGGCGCTCTCCGGTTGCCTCGCACGATCGAGGTGCCGGTCTCGCGTTCGAGCTCGTTCAGGTAGTTCGAGACCGCGCCGCGACTGAACCCTGTTGCTGCCATGACCTCGCCCAGCGGGGCGCCGGCCGCGTACGCGTCGAACACGGCGCGGAGCCTGACGGCGCGCTTCGATTCGCCGAGCTTGGTCAGGTATGCGTCGACCCGGGTCCGCACCTCCTCTGCCGATGCGGGCGGCGGCAGCGCGGGGGCGTCTGGCTTCGCCATCGACTCCAGCGCCCGGGCGATCACCTGCTTGACCCGCCACGTGATGCCATCCGGGTTGTTCTGGTACATCTGGGCGGCTTCCGGGAAGCAGAACTCCGATTTGCCGGCCTTGGCCTTCGCCCGGTGCAGTTCTTCCGCGAGCATCGGGAAGATGGGGATGTCGACGCGCTCGCCGGTCTTGGCGGTCTCGACAGAGAGGAAGCCGGCCTTCAGGTCCACGTCGGCCCACTTCAGGAGGCAGCAGTCGCCGCGGCGCATCGCCGTACACATTCCGGTGACGATGATCGGCCGGATGAAGTCGTCCCCGGCGCAGGTGTCGACGATGGCCTTCAGTTCCTCGACGGAGAACGGCTCGCGGTTGACCGTCTCGGAGGCCTTCGTGACGAGCCCGTGGAAGGGATTGCTGCCGTCCGCCAGTTGGGGGTGGAGGTGTTTGAAGGTCGCCCGCAGGAGCTTGAGCGTGTCGTTCCACGTCTTTGGCGACACGTTCCGGTCGGCCTCGGCATCCATGAACGCCTGGGCTGTGGCCGGCTTCACCTCGATGAACTCCGTGGCGCCCTTCTGGTGCTCGGCGACGAACTCGGCGAACCGCTTCAACCGGAGCCGGACTTGGAGGGCGTACCGTTCGTCCGGGGTCTTCCGACGCGGGATCTTGGCCCACCAGTCGGCGAGTTCGGCGAGCTTGGGGAAGGTGACCTCCCGGCCGGTCTTCATCTCGGCCAGTTTCTGGAGGGTCTTCTCGCCGGTGCGGTCGTCGCGCATCTTCCGGGCCAGTAGGTCGTAGGCGGCCAGGGCCATGCCGCGGGATTGCTCGAACTCGTCGTCCCCCTGCATCGTGCGCTTCGGCGGTCGCTTGCCGGCGATGGGGACCTTCAGGTTGACGATGGTCTTCTGGCCGTTCTCCATGAACACGCCGTACCACCACTTGCTGGATTTTCTGAGTTCAAGGCTCATACTCGGTTCGTTGGGCGCACTGGGGTGCGTTCGGGTGCGCTGGGGCGCACTTTTCGAGTCGAACCAAACAATTGCCAAATAAATCGGGCCGGACCCGGCCTAAGAGATTGGTAATCAGGTATGCCGCCTTCGGCTCATAACCTGAAGGTCCTAGGTTCAAATCCTAGCCCCGCAACCAATTTCCGTTGCACCGCAACGACTTAAGCCGCTGGCCTCCAGCGGCTTTCTTGCTTTTCTGGCACGCTTCCTGATTTTCCCTGGCATTTGGGCGCGCTGGGGCGCACAGGGGTGCACTCGGGCGCGTTTCCAAATTTTTGCCAAATAATTTGGCCCGAAAGCCCCGCCAATCATGGGTTCATTTTGGAACAAAGGCCTGAAGGGCTGAGGTTCAAACTCGCTGCCGCACGCGCCAGACCGTGGGAATAGCACCGCGGTGCGAGCTCCACCTCAGAAACAAATCGGATTTTCGTCAGCGCGGTTTCAAACTCCCACGACAATGACGAAGGAAGCCTTCCTCGACGCCCTGCAAGGGGAAACCGATCGGTTCGCCAAAGCCGTAGCGACAGACGAAGGTCAGTGGATCATCAAGGGGTTTATCGATGTCCATAAGCGCATCTATACCATCTCGGTTGACACCAAAATCGTCTCGAAGGTTTTGGAGCTTCTGCTTTTTCCAATGTTCGCAGAATTCGGCAAGAAACACGGACTGCGCTTGGATCTATCGCCTCAGCAGAATTTCTACCCGGACATTTCATTTGTTGACGAAACCACTGGCGCGAAGTTCGCGGTCGATGTGAAAAGCACTTACCGCACAGGAGCTGATACCGTCAATGGAATGACCTTGGGCGCCTTTACGGGTTACTTCCGCAATCGTAAGAGCACTAAGAATACCCGGTACGCATACGGTGATTACACCGGTCACTTCGTTCTTGGAGTTATCTATACCCAGTGCCTCGAAGCGATTGATGAACGCGCAGTTTACATGTTGGATGATCTAGAGAAGATTCCATCGGTGATTCATTCCTTTAGGTTTTTCGCTCAACCAAAATACAAACTCGCGGTTGGTCGCCCTGGGAGCGGGAATACCAAGAACATTGGATCGTGCCAAAAAATATCCGAACTGGTTAATGGAACAGGGCCCTTCAGCGTCCTGGGCGAGGATGTCTACGACGACTATTGGATGTACTATCTCACCAAAGACATGGCCAAAGCGCTGGAGATCGAGCGGCCTTACACATCTATCAAGACCTATCTGGAATATAAGACGAAGGGAATCGAGTCTTTAACTCAGCATGAAGACGAAATAAAAAAGTTGGGCGAAGACGAACCCGGAGATGAAGAAGCATGAAGACTACGGTTCCTCCGCTGAAGTGCCAGGGCATAAAAACGAAGCTCGTCCCGTGGATCCGGGAAGTCGCAGGGGAAGGATTCAGACGATGGATAGAGCCCTTCATGGGAAGCGGTGTGGTGGGATTCAACATGCATCCCAAGGTTGCGGTGTTTGCTGATTCGAACCCGCATATTATCAATTTCTACTCGGCTATCCAGGCTCAACGGATCACCCCAACGGTCGTGAGAGACTTCCTCAAGGGGGAAGGCCAACTTTTGCGAAACGCTGACGATGCGGGCTATGCTCACTACCGGCTTGTTCGAGACCGATTCAATGAGTTGGGTTCTGAGTTGGACTTTCTATTTCTATCGCGCGCAGGGTTTAACGGAATGATGAGGTTTTCCAAGAAGGGGAATTGGAACATTCCGTTTTGCAAGAAGCCAGATCGCTTCGCCCCCTCATACATCACCAAAATTGCCAATCAGGTTGCTTGGGTTGGTAAGGCTATGCGACCCACCTGGAGCTTTCAATGTTGCGATTACAGCGAAATCATCGGTCAGGCTGAAGTCGGTGATTTGATCTATTGTGATCCGCCATACCTTGGTCGCCACACGGACTACTACAATAGTTGGACTGAGGATGATGAGCGCCGATTGTCGCAGGCATTGTCGGAGACTAAAGCGCGGTTTATTGTCTCCTCATGGCATCACAATGACTTCAGAGAAAACATTGCCATTCAGAAATATTGGAGGAGTTTCAATATTCTGACTCGCGATCATTTCTATCATTCGGGTCCTAAAGAGGAGAACCGACGCTCAATAGTCGAAGCGCTGATATGCAACTTCGATTGTGGTGCATTCGACTCCCACAATCACGGGATCAAGAAGAAGCCACAGCAACTCGCTCTACTTGACATCGGTGCGAGCTAAGGCTGCCCCGCCGTGTCGCTTGCTGCGCTGGTTTCGTTACCGTTGGCTCAGGCCTCTCCCTTGATTAGGCCCTTCTCTAGCATCGCCGCCCGCAACTCGTTGGCGAGGGAGATGACGCTGGCGAGGTCGGTGGCGGCCGCTTGGTTGCCGTTGGCGCGCTGTGCGGTGGGTGTCGCACCGTGGAAGCCGATCTTGGCAGCGGTGCTCGCGCCAACCTGAACTTCCCACGACAGGCTCCCGGCGTGGCGCTTCAGTCCGCCGTCGGCGATGTTCAGGATCAGGTACCCGACCGGAAACGGCCCGCCCGCGGGATCGGCTGTGACCGCTGCCGGCGTAATCTGCCGCCAGGTCCCGGGCGTGCCGGCCACCGTGCAAACGAACTCGGCCCGGTTCTGGTCGCGCCAAAAGTCGCCCGCATTCCACGTCCCGGAGGTCGGCGGGCCGTTCAGGGCGTTCGGGCTCCCGTTCTGGTAGGTGGGGACGCGGCGGAAGATCTCTTCCGAGGCGATGACCCAGTTCTGCTGGGACAGGGCGACGAAGCTGGCGGCGTCGGTGACGTTGAAGAGGCGTCCGGGGGCGATGGTGCTCATAGTTTCCTCACGGTGATTTCGTCGAAGTTCAGGCTCCGCAGGCCGGCCAAGGAGTAGTAGGCCCGCAGCTTGAAGTCGGTCTCGGAGCCCAGCAGGGCGACCAGTTGGGCGTTGGTGATCGTCACCGGGCCGGCATTGCCCGCGAAGGCGATCTCGCCCATCAACAGGCCCGCCGTAGTCAGGACCTGGAGGACCGTTGCATCTGCCCGGCATTCGAGGTTCTGGACGACGTTGAACCCGAAGCGCAGCTCGCTGGTCGGGGTCCAGTTGACGGCGATGGCTTGTCCGGTGGTGTAGGTGGGGTGGGCGCCGTCCTCGAACACGCGAAGGTTGGTGGGGGCGGCGGGGCGTTGAGCTCGGCGTTGGATGTTGACCTCGATGGCCGGGCAGGTGGCCAGGTCGAGTTCGTGGGCCAGGAGGTAGGGTTGCTCCTTGAAGCGTGCCGTCCCCTCAGTCAGATCGGCTGTCCAGAGGGCTGGGGGTTCGATGCCCAACTGGAGGACGTAGGCCGCAGCCCCCGCCGGGTGGATTTCAGCCCGGGTGCCGAACCATTCCCGGAAGACCTTCAGGCTGTACCGCTTGGGACCGATCAGTTCGGCGTCGTAGCCGACCAGGATCTCGGAGCCGAGGAACACCCGCAGGGGTTGGGTGGCCAGGGCCTCCTCGACGGTGGTTTCTTCGATCATCCAGTCGTCCCCGCTGAAGGTCAGGTCGAGGGTGGCACCGGCCAAGGTCCCGGCGCCCAAGCCGTCGTTCAGCGTGGCCTTCATGGCGAAGGTGGAGCTGCCGGCGACCTGAACGAACGAGTCGGTGGTCCGTTCCCAGTAGGCGTGGAACCCGCCGCTCAAGGGGTCGCCACGGGCGGGCAGAAACAGGATCGAAGGGCGCGGTTCCTGGAGGTAGCCGTAGGGCAGTTCGATGGCGACATTGGCCAGGAGAGGCTGGGCGGCGTAGGCGCCCTCTGGCGTGACCTCGTCGGGGGTGACGACCGTGGGCACGGCGTTGAGTCAGCCCCGGTCTTCCTTCCAGCGGATGCCGACCTCACCAGAGTCGGGCCGGTCCACGGTGACCTCGGCGATCCGGACCTTGAGTGCCTCCAGGCCGGCTGCGTCATGCGTCAGGGTGACCAGGTCGCCGACACCCACCCCGGTCATGGACGGCCTGCGGACCCGGCAGGTACCGGACATCACGGGGAGGGCTGACTGCCGCCCCAGGCTGGCGGCGATACGCCAGGCAACCGCCTGCTGGGTGACCCAGGGGCGTTCGACGACCTTGGTCCGGGCACTGCCGGTGAGGGCGAAGTTGCCGCGGTCGCGGAAGGAAACCCCATCGGCCGCCCAGCCTTTGTCGCGGTTAGTGAACCGGACGGTCAGGTGGTTGACGGTGTCCGACCAGCCGGTGGCATCGAGGTCCGGGGCCGCGGTGAAGTCGTTCTCGGTCCAACCTCGCACCGCCGTCCCGTCCCGCACCAGCCGGAGGCCGATCCGGCCCGTTGCCGGATTGATGACCGGGAAGGCGTCGATGCTTTCGATCAAGGCGCCGAGAACCTGGTTGATCGACGTGGCCGTGGTCAGGACGGGCGAGATGCCCAGGCCTTCCGGTCAGCCGACGACCCTGCCGATCATAAACGTTCGACATGCTGGGGGTCGAATCCGAATAGGTGATTGTGGCTAAGTCCACGGCGGTGTAGTACCCGTACATGGTGTCGACGCCTCCTGAAAATCGGTCGACCGACGCGAGAATAAGGCCGGTGTGGTCACGGTCGGAAGAGGCGCCGCCGACAACAGACACATCCAGGCACGCCGGCCGACCGCGTTCGCGACGCCCAAAGGGGGCTCCATCGAAGACTTGGATACGCAGGTATCTCGAACTGTTACACACTCATGAGCAAAAACTAGGCCTCGATACGGACCTCACTCTCGGCGAAGGCGATAAAAGCGGTTGTGGTTCTCCACGAGATCATGGACGACCCATTGGTCCCTGTCGACGGCGCCGATTCCCGAAACTTCCGACCAATTCGTCTCGTGCATGGCGCTTTTCGCTTCCAGCACATAGTTGCTGCCCGTCGCCGGCCATCGGATCCGCACCTGACCACGCTGGTGCTCGATGCTCAGGGCGTGGGGGATGTTCCAAATCGCAACGTTAGTCGAGGGTTTGCCTCCGGCAGCCCAAAAATGGCCGCCGACGAACAGTCGGTCACCGGATACAGCTAAATTCTTGATCCCATCGCCCCATTGGATGCCGTTTCCGAGGGGAGCCCATGTGTTGCCATCCCACAGGGCGATGCGATTGACCTGAACTCCGCCGATCATTAGAAATGAACCTCCCGCATAGAGCGTATTTCCATTGGGAACCAACGCGGAAATACTCGGGTCATTTCTCCCATTTCCCACCGGTTGCCAGCCGGTGTCACCGCTCCATCGAGCGATATTGGTGGCGTTTATGTCGCCGGCCAACCGAAAATCTCCTCCGGCGTAAATGAACCCATTCATCACAGCCAGCGCACTGACATTCCCGTTTTCTGGATACAAAGGATTGGATGCATCAATAACGCGGAGCCCTCCCCCAAGGGCTTGCCATTCGGAACCATTCCACCTGGCAATATTCATTGCGGCGACGTTTCCTGCCCTTCGGAAACTGCCTCCAACGATCAGATTCGTGCTATCAACCGCCAGGCTATGAACGGTGCCAAGATAGAAGCTATTTTGAACAATTGGCGCAATTCCGTCACCTAGGGCCAACCATTTCGCGCCATCCCACTGAGCTACATTGTTTGCTGTGGTCCCACTAGCATTTGTGAACAAACCCGCTGCAAAAACGCTGCTGCCGCTCGCCACAATGGACCGAACGGACCCGTTGACACCTTCTCCCAAGGATGACCAATTTGTTCCATCCCAGCGCGCAATGTTATTGGCCGTAACGCCTCCCGCGCTTGCAAAGAACCCTCCGGCATACAGGTACCTGCCATCGCTTGCTGCGGCGCTAACAGTCCTGCTGCCAACGCCTTCCCCCAATGGCGACCAATCACCCCCCTTCCATCGAGCGATGTTCGTGGCGGTAATGCCGCCCACCGAATGGAATGAACCAAACACATACAGATCCCCCTGGTGCTCAGCAACTCCCACGACTCCGACAGCATCAGTAACGCCAGGATATCCGACGCGTCCATCCCAATGCTCGTCCGCGGCAGCGAAGATCGTCTGACTGGCGCCAACGATAAACAAGACCAGGAGGGTATCTTTGTTCCATTCGTGGGGTCGGGTTTTCATTTCTCGCAGCCTAAGCAATACCTCCATTCGGGCAAGTCCGTTTGTGCAACTTCGGCAGGCCCGCAAGCATCGTTTGTGCCAAGAATCTAGACAGGACCGGTTAATGGAAAGAACAGCGGTTGAGCAAGACTTGCGGGCTGCGACCACATTGGACCCATTGCTGATGCGATACGTGGAGTTGCTCTCGCGTGAACTCCCTCCTGAGGCAGTCACTGCGCTTGAGGAACTCTTGGGAAAGACACCTGGCAATGCTAGATCTAATGCAACGATAAAGGATGGAGATAGAGAAGTTAAACTTGTAGACTATGCAAAAGCCGAGCTCTCTCGTTTTGCTCAAGTCTTGAAATCTGCGGCTGACGAGGTGTTTCGGTTACGTGAGTTGTCGGATTTGGAAGTCGAGCGTGCGCTGCTTCGGGCAGTTAGACGGGACTTGGGTTATCGTGCATTGTCGGCTCTTACCGATGATGCCCGAAAGAAGTTGACCGGAAATGTAGTCCCAACTGAGCGATTCGACGAGTGCTTGAAAGTTGTTCAGCATGCAGAGGAACTCGGCCGACCGGATATTGCGGAGCTTTGGATCCGAAGGGCCGAGTTGATTCGTGATGAAAACCCCAATGCCATCAGTGAGACGCAGCGTGAGAGGCTGGAGAGCCTAACGGGCAAGATTAGAATGTCTTCGCTCGGTGGAGTTCTGGCCGTGATCTAGTCGGCCAAATGCGGCTGAATTGCGTAGCTCGGCATTTCTCTTAATAGCGTCCGCCATCTACGGTCCGCCGTTGACCAAACCCTTTTCAACCATCGCCGCCCGCAACTCGTTCGCGAGGGTGATGACGCTGGCGAGGTCGGTGGCCTCGGCCTGATCGGCGTTCGCTCGCTGGGCGGTGGGCGTAGCCCCGTGGAAGCCGACCTTCGCGGCGGTACTCGACCCGACCTGAACCTCCCACGACAGAGCTCCGGCATGGCGCTTCAGACCGCCGTCGGTGGTGTTCAGGATCAGGTACCCGGTCGGGAACGTTCCGCTGGCCGGATCGGCGGTGACGGTCGCCGGAGCGATCTGCCGCCACGTCCCTGGCGTGCCGGCCACGGTGCAGACGAACTCCGCCCGGTTCTGGTCGCGCCAGAAGTCACCGACGTTCCACGCCCCGGAGGTCGGTGGGCCGTTCAGGGTGTTCGGGCTGCCGTTATGGTAGGTGGGGACCCGGCGGAACAGTTCTTCGCTGGCGATGACCCAGTTTTGTTGGGACAGCGCGACGAAGCTGGCGGCGTCGGTGACGTTGAAAAGGCGTCCGGGGGCGATGGTGCTCATGTTTTCCTCACGGTGATTTCGTCGAAGTTCAGGCTCCGCAGGCCGGCCAACGAGTAGAAGGCCCGCAGCTTGAAGTCGGCCTCGGTGCCCATCAGAGCGACCAGCTGGGGGTTGGTGATCGTCGCGGCGCCGGTGTTGCCGGCGAAGGCGAGTTCGCCCTTCAGTGTGCCGCCCGTGGTCAGAACCTGGACAACCGTCGCGTCGGCCCTGCATTCGAGGTTCTGGACGACGTTGAACCCGAAGCGCAGCTCGCTGGTCGGGGTCCAGTTCACCGCGATGTCCTGCCCGGTGGTGTAGGTGGGGTGGGCGCCATCCTCGAACACGCGGAGGTTGGTGGGGGCTGCGGGGCGCTGAGCGCGCTTCTGGATCTGGACCTCGATGGCTGGGCAGGTGGCCAGGTCGAGTTCGTGGGCCAGGAGGTAGGGCTGTTCCTTGAACCGGGCGAGGCCCTCGGGCAGGTCGGCGGTCCAGAGGGCCGGGGGTTGTTCATGGCCAAGCTGGAGGACGTAGGCGGTGGCCCCCTCAGGGTGGGTCTCGGCCCGGGTGCCGAACCATTCCCGGAAGACCTTCAGGCTGTATCGCTTGGGACTGATCAGTTCGGCGTCGTAGCCGACCATGATTTCGGAGCCGAGGAACACCCGCAGGGGTTGAGTGGCCAGGGCTTCCTCGACGGTGGTTTCTTCGATCATACAATCCCCTCCGGAACGCGTGGGGAAATCGGCGGCCCAAGGGGAGCCGGGAAATGCCGTCGGAGTTTCCAAATCCCCGATTCAGAGGCGGGACTTGACAGGATCGGCCTTGGAAAACGAGCCTGAATTCGGCTGGAAGCTTGAGCGAGTTCACCCAAATCCTGGAACGCGTGGACCGTGGCGATCCCGAAGCTGCGGCGGGATTTTCCCCCATCGTTTACGAAGAACTCCGCCGTCTGGCAGCGCAGAAGATGGCCCGTGAAGCCGCTGGCCACACGCTCCAGCCCACCGCCCTCGTCCACGAGGCCTGGATGCGGTTGGTCGGCGGAGATGCCCCGACGTTTCACAATCGCGCGCATTTCTTCGGTGCGGCTGCCGAGGCGATGCGTCGCATTCTGGTCGAACACGCCCGGCGAAGACTGGCGGCCAAACGCGGCGCCGGGGTCCAGGTCATCGACCTGGATGGACTCGACCTTCCCTCTCCCGTCGCCGCCGATGTGGCTGAGGCGTCCAGGACCGCCAAGGCAGCCCAGAGCGCCTGGGCCGCGCTGCCGCCGAAGGCGCGGGGCGATGTCCTGCGCAAATTTGCGAGCCTCTGCGAGCGGCATGTCGAGGAGATCAGCCGTTGGATTGTGCGAGGGACCGGTTCGATTCCGCCCAAGGGGCCGTTCGAAGTCATGACCTCCGCGCGCGAGGCCATCGAAATCGCGGCGCTCACGGGCCAGCCCGTCGGACATATGAACGACACCGAGTACGGCCTGGTCGCCTCGATCTTCACAGCCGACCAGGCACGTGCCATGCGGGTGGCCGCGCAGCTCAAGACGGGCATCGTTCACATCAACGACCAGACCATCAACCACGAGGTGTTCGGCCCCATTGGCGGGATGGGCGCATCGGGGAATGGCGCCCGCTCCGGCGGCCCCTCGATCATGGACGAATACAGTCAGTGGCAATGGATCACGGTGAACGAAAAGGTCCCGGCCTATCCCTTCTGACCTTCCCAATATCCACTCACATCGGGGTGGCTGACGATGACCGCCGGGTGCGGCCCGGCGTCGGCAGAGTCGCAGATCCAGATGTCCCACGGTTGTCAACTTGCCGTCTCCAACCATGAAGCCTGTCGCTCAGATACCCTGTCAAACGCAGTTCGCTCGAGAGCACTCCTGCACCAGGACCAACCCTCCTCCAAAAACCATGAACTCACTCACCGCAACCGCACTGATCGGATGGCTCGCCTGTTCCTCGCTTCTGGCGGCAGGACCGGGGACGGAAGGCGCCGCCCTCTTTCAAGCCATCCGTGAGGGTGATTCCGCGGCGGTCCGGAAATTGTTGAAAGCCGGCGTGGACCTGCGATCGCGCAACGATACCGGCGACACACCGCTCATGATCGCCGCACTTTATGCCGACGCCGCCATTCTGGAGCTTCTTCTCACGGCGGGCGCCGATGTGAACGTGACGAATGCAGCCGGTGCGACGCCCCTGATGCGCGCGGCGACGTTCCAAGACAAGGCGCGCCGGCTCGTAGAGGCCGGGGCCGATGCGGGCGCACGTTCCGCGATGGGCAATACCGCGCTGATCCTCGCCGCCCGCCAGCATGGCAACGCCGCCACCGTGAAGCTCCTGCTCGATCGAGGTGCAGACCCGAACGCGACGAATGCCTTCGGCGCATCAGCGCTCCTGGCCGCTGTCGCGGCGGAGGATCTGGAGGTCACGCGCCTGCTGCTCGACCACGGGGCGGACGTGAACGCCGTGCCGGCCATGAGTGAGGATGGTTTCCTCTGGGGTGGCGCCCGCACGGCGCTCGGGTGGGCTGCGTTTCGAGGCCACGAACCGCTGGTCAGACTGCTCCTCGAGCGTGGCGCGCGGGTGGACGATCTGGCCATCGCGGGCAGTGCCCTCACACAGGCCGGTTGGGCTGGACACGCGGGCGTCGCGCGGTTCCTGCTCGACGCTGGCGCGCCGGTGGATCAGCGCGACCTGATTGCCAACTACACGCCCCTGCACTGGGCGGCTTCGTCGGAGCATGCCTCGACCGCGTTGGTCGAGCTGTTGCTGGCCCGCGGAGCGGATGCGAATGCGGAAGGCGGACAGCCCGTGGACAATTTTCTCGGCGTGGCCCAGACCCCCCTCATGCTGGCCCGCAGACGTGGTGACACTCCGATTGTGCAAGTGCTGCTTGACGCGGGTGCCAGGGACACGGTCACGCCAGTGCGCCGGAGCAAGTCCGCCGAGAGGACCGCTGCCGCGCCGCTCTCCCCTGCCGCCGCCATTCAGCGCGCCTTGCCCGCCCTGGTCAGAACGGCGGAAGAATCCGTGTCCACCTTCCGGCGTCACGCGAGCCGTCAGGTTTGCGTCTCGTGTCATCAGCAACAACTCCCGCTGGCCGCGATCAGCCTCGCGGCCTCGCACCAGTTCACGACCGATACGACCGTGGAACGGCACCAGCTCGATCTGCTGACGCAGTTCATCTCGTCCACGCCCATCACCTTGGCCGACCCGCGTTTCACGGCCTTGGAGATGAACCTGGAGTCCACGTTCCATCCGGAGCCGGCGATTTCGGATGGTTATACCAGCCTGCATTTCCAACTCGCCCGACAGCCCGCCACCGAGGACACCGACGCCCTGGTGCATCACCTGGCTGCCATCCAGAATCCGGATGGCCGTTGGAGCTGGAACCTACCGCGCCCGCCCATCCAGGCCAGTGACATCACGGCCACCGCGCAGGCGCTTCATACCATCCGGTCTTATCCGATCCCGGCGCAAAGAAAGGAACTGGAGGCGCGCGTCAACCTCGCCCGTTCCTGGCTGATGAAGGCCGAACCTGAAACCAATGAGGAACGTGTCCATCAGTTGCTCGGCCTGGCCTGGGCCGGCGAGAAACCGGGCGCGTTGCGGAGGATTGCGGAGGAACTGATCCGACAACAACGCGCTGACGGCGGCTGGGGACAATTGGCCGGGTTGGACAGTGACGCTTACGGCACCGGTCAATCGCTCTATGCGCTGATGGACGGAGCCCGGGTCCCGGCGGACCATCCGGCCGTGCTTCGTGGGATTGACTTCCTGGTCCGCACGCAACTCTCCGACGGAACCTGGCACGTCCGCTCCCGCGCTCATCCGTTCCAGCCGCCGATGGATAGCGGCTTCCCCCACGGTCGGGACGGTTGGATCTCCGCCGCCGGGACCAGTTGGGCGGTGATGGCGTTGGCCATCTCGCTCGATCCGGCGCAAGGGCCGACAACAACATCACCCGCGATCGCGAACGTGGCGGCGCCGGCAATTGCCGTCGTTTCGCCCGGTGACACCGCGCCGCCCATCGAGTTCTCCAGACACATCCAACCCTTGATCGAGCGTTCGTGCCTGGCGTGTCACAGCGGGGAAAGACCCAAGGGCGGTTTCACGATGAGCGATCGGGCCGCACTGCTGAAGGGCGGCAATCGCGGTGAGCCGGTCGTTGTTCCTGGCAAACCCGACGAAGGCCAGCTGATCCATTTGGTGCAGGACGAGGTGGAGGATCTGGAAATGCCGCCTCTTGCGAAGCGCGGGAACTATCCTGCCCTGACGAAGGACGAGACGGCGCGCCTTCGCGCCTGGATTGACCAGGGCGCCCATTGGCCCGAGGGCCTGACCCTCCGGGCTTCCGGGAAGTGACCCCATGCCCAGGCGGAACGTTCAGGACTCGGCAGGCCCAGGAAGGCCGTCAACGAACCGGGGATGAACCGCCCTGGAAGCAGTGCCTCCACACGCTGTCGGCGGGGAGGCATTGATTCGAAGGGACAGGTTCCACAAGTCCTCATCCCATCCCTCCCGCGCGACCTCGTGGAACCCGACCCTCCGAATTCACCCCTCCGTTTCACATGTCCATCGGCCCCGTCATGCGGTCCCCGGCCATTTCATAGATCCCGACGAGATAGCCGTTCTCGTACATCTCGCCGACCTTCAGCGTCCCGTGCAAGACCACCGCCTGGTCCATGATGGGCTTCACGCCCTGGCCCACCATCTTGACGCTGACCCATTCGTTGATCCTCGGCACCGTACCGTAGCAACACATGGACTGGTCCCGCATGATCAGCAGCTCGGTGACCAGTCCCTTCTCCACCTTGAGCGGGAGCATGAACCCTTTCAGCGAAACAAACTGCTCATTCAAGGCCTGGATGCCCTCCGGGATCTGCGCCGAAGCCTTCCCCGCCGCCACCGGTTCCACCTCGACCGGCCCGTCCGGAAGATCGTACTCGAAGGACGCCAATTCATCGAACCCCACCACCAGCGGCTTCTCCCGTGTCCCCCGCTCCTGCCGGGCCCGTGCGGCTGCCACCGTTTCCGAACCCTTACCCTCCCTGGGAACCTCGATCGCCGAATCCACCAAAGCCGCGCCGGCAAGCGTCAACTCCGTCACCTCTTCCAGCACCGGAGCAGGCACGTCGTTCACAGGCGGCGTCCCGGGCGCGGCAACCATGATCTCCCCGGTCAAGTCGCCGTCCGTCCACTCCGCAGCCTCGGGTTCGGATTCCATCCCGACCCCGCCGGCCTGCGGAATCGGCACCGACGCCACCGCCCGAATAGGTTCCCCCCGGATCTCGGGAAGAGCCGCCCCATCTCCATCCCCCCCGCCCCGACCACACCCCGTCCAGACCGCGGACAGGGCCATGAGTGCCGCCAGCGTCGTCCAGCGAACCCGCCATTGCCGCATCCCAAACTCGTTCATCGGGGATTGAATGGCACAGGCCCGGACGGCACTCAAGCGTGGATACCCTCCGCTCCCTTCCCTCGAATCGGGTTCGACGAACCCTCCCCGCACCACGCACGCTCGCCGCCATGCGCCCGCCCCCTGACCTCGTGCGCCTCGGACTCCTCCTCGCCCTCGTCGTCCTCGCCTGCCTCGATACCGTCGGTGCCCAACCCGCCCCCGGGACCCCGCCCAGGGTCTATCGCGATCGGGTCGAACCCAACTGGTTCGCCGGGGATACCCGCTTCTGGTACCGCAATGATCTCGCCAACGACACCCGCGAGTTCCTCGTCGTCCACGCCGTCGAAGGCACCCGCTCCCCGGCTTTCAACCATGCCCTCGTCGCCAATCGCCTCGGCACCCTCCTCCAGCGTCCCGTCCATCCCGACCGCCTGCCGGTGGATACCCTCCGGTTCTCCGAGTTGGACGACATCGTCACCCTTCAGGGATCCGAGGGCACCTGGCGGTGGAATCCCGGCCGCGCCGAACTGACCCCCGATCCGGATGCCCCCGCCGACCAGGGACGGCCCGCCGAAGCCAACGCTTCCAATCCACCCCCCTCCCCACGACGTGCCCGCCAGCCCCAGACCCCCACGCCCGTCACCTCGGTCCCCTCTCCCGACGGACGCTGGGAGGCGTTCGTCCGCGACCACAACCTCTGGGTCCGCGACACACAGTCCGGCGCCGAACACCCGCTCGCGTTCGATGGCAATCCGGGCCACTCCTTCCAGCAGGACATCCAACGAGCCCGCCTCGTCGAAATGCGGTACGATGCCCCCGAGCCCCCCGAGACCCTGCCCCGGGTCTTCTGGTCCCCGGATTCCCGCAAACTCCTCGCCCTCCAGACCCGCTCCGTCCCCGAACGCCGCGTCCACCTCATCCACGCCGCCCCCCGCGACCGTCTCCAGCCACGTCTCGACTCCTATCCGTACCTGAAACCCGGCGATGATCTCCCCGTCGCCACCCCACGCCTCTTCGGAATCGACCCCCGCCGCGAGGTCACCCTCAACCGCGATCTCCACCCCATCCCCTGGAACCTCTCCCACTTCCGTTGGGACCCCGACAGCAGCCGGGTGATCTTCCTCTACAACGAACGCGGTCACCAGCGCCTGCGAGTCCTCGCCGCACCCTGGCCCTCCGACCCGGACGCCACCGCCTCCGCCCTCTTCCCGCTCCTCGATGAGCCCTGCGACACGTTCTTCGATTACTCGAACAAAACCCACCTCGAGTTCCTCCCCGGCACCGACGAGTTCCTCTGGATGTCCGAACGCTCCGGCTGGAATCACCTCTACCTCCTCGATGCCCGCACCGGACACCTCCACAACGCCGTCACCCACGGACCCTGGGTCGTCCGCGGGGTCGATCGCGTGGACCCCGAAACCCGCCGGGTCTGGTTCCGCGCCTGCGGCATCCGGCCCGGCGAGGACCCCTACCATGCCCACCTCGCCCGCGTGAACCTCGACGGCTCCGGCCTTTCGATCCTCACCGAAGGCGACGGCACCCACTCGGTTCAATGGTCGCCGTCCCGGCGGTACTTCCTCGACACTTGGTCCCGCGTCGATGCCCCGCCCATCACCGCCCTCCGTGACGGAGAATCCGGCGCCCTGATCGTCCTCCTCGAACAGGCCGATGCCTCCGAAGTCCTCGCCGCCCGCGGCCGCTTTCCCCAACGCTTCGTCGCCCCGGGCCGCGACGGCGCCACCGACATCTGGGGAATCCTCCACCGGCCCCGCGACTTCGACCCCGCCCACCGCTATCCCGTGGTCGAAAACATCTACGCCGGTCCCCATGGACAGCACGTCCCCAAGGCCTTTCGCGCCACCTACCGGCACCAGGAGGAAATCGCCGACCGCGGTTTTGTGGTCGTCCAGATCGACGGCATGGGCACCAACTGGCGCCACAAGGCCTTCCACGATGTCGCCTGGCGGAACCTCGGCGACGCCGGGTTCCCCGATCGCATCGCCTGGCTCCATGCCGCCGCCCGGCACCTGCCCTTCCTCGACCTCGACCGTATCGGCATCTATGGAGGATCCGCCGGCGGCCAGAATGCCCTTCGTGCCCTCCTCGCCCACGGCGGCTTCTACCGGGCCGCCGCCGCCGATTGCGGCTGTCACGACAACCGCATGGACAAGATCTGGTGGAACGAAGCCTGGATGGGCTGGCCCGTCGGTCCCCACTACGCCGAACAATCCAACGTGACCCAGGCCCACCGACTCCAGGGCGCCCTCCTCCTCACCGTCGGCGAACTCGATCGCAACGTGGACCCCGCCAGCACCACCCAGGTCGTCGACGCCCTCATTCGCGCCGGCCACGACTTCGAATTCCTCCTGCTCCCCGGTGCCGGCCACGGAGCCGGCGAATCCGAATACGCCCGACGGCGCCGCGCCGACTTCCTCGCCCGACACCTCCTGCCCGCGTCGAGCCCCGCCCAACGGCCATTGCCAGCCACCCCGTCCCCGCGCTAAACGAAAGCACCCATGAGGGACCTGGAACCGCCGGATTCCCACTTCCTCAACGCCGCCCGCGGATGGCTCGGACTCGGCCTGCCCGAGGAGGCGCGCTCCGAATTGAACCAGCTCTCCCCCGAAGCCCAGCTCCATCCCGCCGTCCTCACCGTGGAATGGGAGCGGTACGCCCATCTCCGCGACTGGACGGCCGCCCTTCGCATCGCCGACCGCCTGCTCGCCATCGACAACTCCCTTCCCGCCGGCTGGATCAACCGCTCCTACGCCCTCCACGAACTCCGCCGCACCCACGAAGCCCGCACCGCCCTCCTCGCCGCCCTTCCCCGGTTCCCCTCCGTGGGCGTCATCCACTACAACCTCGCCTGCTACGCCTGCCACCTCGGCGATCTCCCCGAAGCCCGCACCTGGCTCCGCCAGGCCATGGCCATTGAGGGCCGCGAGGTCATCCTCGAACGCGCCCGCACCGACGCCGACCTCGACCCCATCCGTCACGAACTGTCCGGCCTCTGACCCCCCGCCCCGGGGTCACATCTGTGAATTTGACATTTGCCTCGCCCCCTTCGGGCCCGACCCGTTCGTTTCACCCGCAGTCCCGGAGCCTCCCTCCTGCGAACTGCCCCGCAGCCCCGATGGCTCAATACCCCGCCCCCCGGCGCACCCACCCCAGATCGATCCTCGGCAACGCCATCGGTGCGGCCTCGGCCTCCCCTTCCCTTATCCGGTAGCCCCGTTCCATCTCCAGCCCGACCAATACCTGCCGAATCCCCGACGCCGGCCAGTCCACCTCGATTCCCGTCACCGCCACCGCATCCCCCAGCCCCACGTGCTGCCGCAATGGCGACGATCCGAAACTGCCCCCCGAACTCACCGTGCGATGAATCGTCCGGCTCCCGTCCGGAGTCTGCACGCGAACCCTCAGACGCGCCCCGATGGCGGCCCGATTGGACCGCGTCCCCTCCAGCTTCAGCGCGATCCATCGATTGGAGTTCCCCGGGTTGAGAAAGAGCGCATTCGGATAGTTGTCGCCCGTGTACGCCCCCCCCGCCACCAGGTACACATCCTGGTGACCGTCATGGTCCAGGTCCGCAAAGGCAATGCCGTGCCCCTTCTGCAAGTGCCCGAACCCGCCCCCTTCCGAGACATCCTGAAACCGTCGCCCGCCATCGTTTCGGAACATCCGGTTGGGGATGATCGTCGCCAGATCCGGATCCCCGGTCCCCAGGTACATGTCCAGCCATCCGTCGTTGTCCAGGTCCCCGAAATTGGCCCCCATGCTCAGGCACACGCGGTCCAGACCCACCGCCATCGTGACATCCACGAAGGTGCCGTCGCCCCGGTTCCGGTAGAGCCTTGGACGCGCCGCCCGGTTCGGCAGCCCGAGATACTCCGCCGCCACATCCCCGACCCCTTCGATCGCATAGCCGCTCACGAAAAGATCCTCGTGCCCGTCGTTGTCGAAGTCGAAAAACCACGTCGGGAAGCTCGGCACCGAATCCGAGACGCCCACCCGCTCTCCCACCTCGGTGAACCGCCAGGTCACGCGCCCCGCCTCGTTCGTCCCCGCCGGACCCTCATTCCGAAACAGCAGGTTCCGCTGACTGTCCCGGCAGGAAAGGTACAGGTCCGGTCGCCCGTCGTTGTCGATATCCCCCACCGCCACCCCCTTCACCAACCGCGCCACCGCCAACCCCGACTCCGCCGCCACCTCCGTGAACGTCCCGTCCCCGTTGTTCCGATAGAGTTCGCATCGGTCGGGATCCCTCGGATTCCAGCTCTCGTTCCCGATGAACACGTCCAGCCAGCCGTCCCCGTCAAAATCGAACCATACCGAGGCCTGGGTCGGATGCCGGCTCAACAGCCCCGCCTCCTCCGTCACATCCGTGAACGTCCCGTCCCCGTTGTTCCGCAACAGCGAATTCGGAATCCGCCCCGCCTCCCCCAGCCACGCCCCACGCAGCATCCAGATGTCGAGGTGCCCGTCGTTGTTGAAATCGGTCTGCTGGATGTTGAGCGCCCCCACCAACCCCGCCAATCCCGCCTCCCGCGTCCGCTCCGTGAACCTCCCGTCCCCCTCGTTGCGGAAATACCGCAACGGCCCGTCCGAACCCCACGCTGACACCACCACGTCGATCAACCCGTCGTTGTCGAAATCGTCCAGGACCACCCCGCCCGCCAGGTCATTCACATCCAACCCCAGTGCCCCCGCCACATTCGGAAACCGCCTGATCGGATGCTCCGAGGCGAAAGCCGCGGCCGGAATGACCCACTCCGACGGCACCCGTTCCGGCCATTCCCCCAGGGTCATGTACGCCACGTTCATCAACCATCGCGCCCCGAGATCGTCCGGAAACGCCCGCAACTGCTCGCGCAACAGCGGCAAGGCCCCCCGCGAACCCCGCGTCCGCTGATGCACCCCATCCCCCCGGATCGGCAGCAGGCACGATTCGGCCTGATGATGGTCCACACAGTTTTCCTGCTCTCCCAACCGCAGCCAGGCCACCGCATGTCGCATCCGGAATTCCGCCCGTCCCGCCGCCGCCAGCCGCAGCCGCCCCTGGTCCAGGAGTGCCTCCACCCGCGCAAACTCCGCCAATCCCTCCTCCGGCCGCCCCGCATTCACCAACTCCCGCGCCAACCGGAACCGCAACGGCATCTCCTCCCGGACCTCCTTCGCCCCCGCCACCTCGCCTCGCAACGCCTCCACCCGGCGATCGTTGAAGAATGTCGTCGCCATCGGGTCGATCGCCTCATAATGACGCTGCAGGAGCTCGACCATCCGCCGAGTTCCCTCCGGTTGTTCCACCTCCCCTTCCGAAAACGCCCCGTCCACCACCAGGTTCGTCGTCACACACATCGGGTCCGCCTCCAACCCTCCCCCTCCCGGCTCCGCCGCCCCCGCCATCCCCAGCGCCAGTCCCACCCCCAAAGCCCACCTGCTCTGTCCGGACATCACACCACGCATGCTGCTATCCATTCACAGGACCCCACCTGGAGGCAACCGTTTGGAATCAACCTTCGACTGCGGGATGTGCCCTGAAAAGAACGGCCGATCGCTCTCTGCTCGCCTCACGAACAAGGAACATAGGCCATAAGTTAATAGGTCAGGCGTCTTGCTGTTGACACCGCGATCCCGTCAGCCACCCCTAGGTCCCCCGACTCCGATGGATGCCCCCGTTGCCCGTCAGAGAGTCAGTAAACAGTAAGCTGCCTGGCTTGCTATTACATTGTCAATAATACTATGCCTGTCTGTCTATATTTCCCCATCCTGCTCTGGCCGCTCCGACCTTGCCCAAACCCCGTCCGTCATGTCGGAGTCAGGGCCGCTCATGCAACCGGAGCCGCCTCTTTCCAACAGCCCCAACGTCCCGCCCCGCGCCCGCTATGTCATGATCGGCGGGTTCCTGGGCGCTGGAAAAACCACCGCCGTCGCCCGACTCGCCCGTCGCCTCACCGAACGCGGTCACAAGGTCGGACTCATCACCAATGACCAGGGGCGCGACCTCGTGGACACCGCGATGCTTCGTTCCCGCGGATTCGCCACCGAGGAAATCCCGGGCGGCTGCTTCTGCTGCCGGTTCAACTCCCTCGTTGAGGCCGCCCGCACGCTCACCGCCCACAACCGCCCGGATGTCTTCATCGCCGAACCCGTGGGCAGTTGCACCGACCTCGTCGCCACCGTCACCTATCCCCTCCGCCGCATCTACGGGACCGACTTCACCATCGCCCCGCTCAGCGTCCTCGTGGACCCCATCCGGGCCCTCCGCATCCTCGGCCTTGAACCCGGCGGCACCTTTTCCGACAAGGTCCGCTACATCTACCTCAAGCAACTCGAGGAGGCCGATCTCATCGTCCTCGGCAAGAGCGACCTTGTCCCAGCCGCGCGCATGGAAGCCCTCCGCGCCGCCATGGCCGATCGCTTCCCCCACGCCGAACTTCTCACCGTCTCCGTCCGCACCGAATCCAACCTGGAACCCTGGTTCTCCCGCCTTGAAAGCACCGAACAGTCCCGCCGGGCCTCCATGCAGGTGGACTACGACCTCTACGCGGAGGGCGAAGCCCTGCTCGGCTGGCTCAACGCCACCGTTCGACTCGCCTCCAGCACCCCCTTTGATACCGAGCGTTTCCTTGGCGCCCTGGCCCGCGCCATCCAGGAACACCTGGCCGCCCAAACCGCTGAGATTGCCCACCTCAAAATGACCCTCAGCCCCGACGATGGCCTCGGCGAAATCGCGGCCATCAACCTCGTCCGCAACGATTTCATCCCCGAACTCTCCCTCCGACTCGATGGTCCCGTCCTTGGCGCCCAGTTGATTCTCAACCTCCGCGCTGAAGCCAGCCCCGAAACCCTCGCCGCCTCCGTCCGAAAGGCCCTTGCCCACGCCGCCGGCGGCTTCGACACCCTCACCGCCGACCTCGATCACCTCGAACAGTTCCGTCCCGGTCGCCCCACCCCCACCCATCGGGATCCAGTCGCCGGCGTTTCCGCGCCCGCCTGATCCCCAACCGGCATGTTCTGGCTGAAGCGCCTCTGGACCCTCGTTCCCGTCCTGCTGCTGGTCAGCCTGGCCGCCTTCGCCCTTGTCCGCCTCGCCCCGGGCGGCCCGTTCGATCGCGAGCGCGCCCCGGCTTCCCCTGAAATCGAACGTGCCCTGCGCGATCGCTATCACCTCGACGACCCCCTCTGGCGACAGTACGCCCGCTTCCTCGCAGGCGCCGCCACCGGCGACCTGGGCCCGTCCCTGAAGCACCGCAACCACACCGTTGGCGAAATCATTGCCCAAGGATTCCCCGTCTCCATGGCCCTGGGAGCCGCAGCCTTCAGCGTCGCCCTCGGCCTCGGACTTCCTCTCGGCGTCGCCGGCGCGCTTCGCCGCGGACGTTGGATGGACGGCTCCACCAGTCTCCTCGCCCTCCTGGCCGTGTGCATCCCCGGCTTCGTCTCCGGCCCGCTCCTCATCCTCTTCTTCGCCGTCCGCTGGGAACTCTTCCCCGTCGCCCTCTGGGGCGGTCCATGGCATATGGTCCTCCCCGTCCTCACCCTCGGTGGTTACTATGCCGGACGCGTCGCCCGACTCGTCCGCGAGGGCTGGACCGACGTCATGACCTCGCCCCACATCCGTGCCGCCAGAGCCCGCGGCCTCCCGGAGTGGCGCATCCAACTCCGCCATGTCCTGCCGCTGGCGATCCTTCCCGTCGTCAGCTTCTCCGGCCCCCTTCTCGCCGACCTCCTGACCGGCTCCTTCATCGTCGAGAACCTCTTCCAACTCCCCGGCATTGGCACCCTCACCGTCAACAGCGCCCTCAACCGCGACTACCCCTTGATCGTCGGACTCGTCCTCCTCTATTCCGCCCTCCTCCTCGTTCTCAACCTGATCACTGACCTCGTCCATGCCTGGCTTGATCCCCGCATCCGCCATGCCTGAATCGAACCCGGCCCCCTCTTCCCCGCCGACGCTCGCACTCGGTCAGTTCGGTCAGTCCCCATGGACCCGGGCCGCACGGAGATTCGTGGCTCTCCGCACCGCCGTCGCTGCCTCCCTGTTCCTCCTCGCCCTTCTCCTCGCCGTGTTCTCCTCCCCCGTCTGGTGGCCCCACCACCCGGAAACCCTGACCCAGGCCCAGTGGGCCTCGCCGTCCCTCACCCATTGGCTTGGCACCGATGCCAACGGACGCGACCTCCTCGCACGAATCTGCGCCGGTGCCCGTATCAGTCTCTGGGTCGGCCTCGCCGGGGCCGTCGTCAGCCTCGTCATTGGCGTTGTCTGGGGTGCGGTGGCCGGCTACGTCGGAGGACGCCTCGACGGCGTTCTGATGCGCACCGTGGACATCCTCTACTCCCTGCCGTCCGTGATCTTCATCATCGTCCTCCTGACCACCCTGCAGGCGCCGGCCCGCGCCATCCTCGCCCGGCTCGGGAGCGGGCAGGATGCCGATCACGCCCCCCTCCTACTCTTGATTCTCGGCCTCGGTGCCATCTCGTGGCTCACCATGGCCCGTATCGTCCGCACCCAGGTGATGTCGCTCCGGCAGCGCCCCTTCGTCGAAGCCAGCATCGCGCTGGGAGCCGGCCATGCCCGACTCCTCTTCCGCCACATCCTGCCCAACACCACCGGGGTGATTCTCACCTACCTTACCCTGACCCTCCCGACCGTGGTGCTCGCCGAGTCGTTCCTCAGCTACCTGGGCCTGGGAGTCCAACCCCCGCAGGCCAGCCTCGGCACCCTCATCGCCGAGGGCGCCGCCCAAATCAATCCGATCCGAACCTACGGATGGCTGCTCGCCGGCCCGGCCGGAATGCTGGTTGGTCTCCTCCTCGCCCTGGGGTTCCTCGGAGACGGTATCCGCGATGCCCTTGACCCGCGTTCCTGATCCGTCCCGCCGGCATCCCCACGGACCTCACCGCGCCAGGCGGTAGAATGCCAGCCTGCCCACCACCGCAACCGGGGAATGTCCCTCCGTCCAGTACGCCCGCGTGCCCAACCGCTCGAAGTGCGTCGCCCCCCGCGAATACCCCGGCAGCGTCTCCGGCTGGTTGTACATGCGCCGGGCGATCTCCAGCGCCTTCCGAAAATCCCGCTCACCATGGTACCTCCGGATCAGAGCCTCGGGAGTCGTCCGGTTCAGACAGGTGAACTGCTTCGGCCGCAGCACCGCCGCCAGAGGACTTATCCCCGCCCGGTCCGCCCGCAATCGAATCACCTCCGCCACCGCCGTCATGGCCTTCTCCCCTTCGCCCCACGCTTCCCCCATCAGCACCGCCGCCACCACCTGCTGCCCGTAGGTGTAGCTGGGCGGCCCCGCCTCCATACGGCGCCCCACCAGGGCCACCAGCCCGCAACAAATTAAGAGTAAAGCTCTTGAAGAGATCATCGGAAACGGAAGTGCCCGGCCTGTACATCGTCCCGCCGGGATCGGTCTGAAGGAGCGCCCTGCCTCAGGGTTCGAGAGACTTGACCTCCCCGCTTCGCCCAACGCGAAGCACCGCGGACCGTGCCCCACTCCGGCGGAATCGCAAGAGCCGATGTTCACGACGCGGCACACGCCGATGGCGATTCCTGGACCCCGCCCGCCCGGACTACCCCCCTCCTTTCGGCCCCACGGCACGCATCCCCATTCCCGCCGCACACGCAAGGACGCTGCCTCCCGTCCCAATACTACCCACACTTTCTCCAGGACTTGGCAGCACCCAACTACCCGAAATGCTTAAGTGATCCGCGTAGTTACGAACCGCGTTCGCGCCGTGGAATGGAGTCGGGTGGGCCATGGAATCCCGCCGTCGTCCCTCCCAAGCGTCGCACCACCCAACGCAAGTCCATGAAGTACCCATTCCAGGTCGCCCTCACGGCGATCTTCGCGGCAACCGTCACCGCCGGCGCCGCCCTGACACCTGTCGCCACCTCCGGGAGTTCCGATGGCTCTCCCCCGGGAACATTGGTCGATGTCATGAGGTCGATCCTCAATGATCCCTCCTACGACGCCAATGCCCCCGTGAACAGGGTGCAGGACACCGGACCCGGCGTCACCGATCAGGTCTGGACCATTCACGACAGCGCCACGGCTGTCCTGATCCTCGAGATCGCCGGCAATCGGAACATCAACCGCTTCGGCATCTACAATCTTTCCACCAAGGAAACGCTCGAGATCTTTTCAGGCACCGATTCTGGCCTGGTCTCCCAATCGATCACCTTCACGGGTGGCACGGCCACGGTGGGAGCGAACAGCCTGGCGGTCGGCAACCAGTTCGGCTTCTACCTGAGCACCGTCAACGGCCCCACCTGGTACTCCAGGCAAAGCGACAATCCGCACGGCCTCGATCAGATGGTCACCCTGAAGACCGACGAGAATCGCACCCTTTACCTCGACGCCGCCGGCCTCGGAAGCTGGGCGTTGGCTGCCGGAACTCAATTGGATTGGAAGGCCGGGGAATACCTCCTTGCCTGGGAGGACCTGGCGGTCACCGGCGGCGACAAGGACTATCAGGACATGCTCATCAAGGTCAGCGCGGTTCCCGTTCCTGAGCCCTCCACCTACGTTGCCGGCGCGCTGGCCCTGGTCCCGCTTCTGCTTGGTCTTCGATGGCGTCGGATCCGCCGCGACTGACGCCATCCTGACGGGTTCTCACCTGAGGTAGCGAGGGGAGCTACGGACCAGGGGGAATGGGGGTGGCCACGGCAAGCTTCGGATTGTCCGTTCGGCATCCGGGTGCCTACCTTCCCGGCCACGCCTCGCACGGGCCACCGCCATGCACCGAAGCCTCCGTGTTCCCCACACCCTGGTGCTGCTCTTCGCCATGATGCTGGCAGCGTGGCTGGCTACCTGGCTGCTCCCTCAGGGACGTTTCGACACCACCGAAACCGCGGAGGGACGGTCGCTTGTGGTCCCTGGCAGTTACACCCCCGCCCCCGAACGAGTGCGACTGCCTCCCTCCGCCCTGCTGACGGCCGTGCCGCGGGCTCTGGCGGCCGCCCAGGACATCGTGTTCTTCGTCCTGCTTGTCGGCGGCACGGTGTCGGTCCTGCGCGCAACGGGGGCGATCGACGCTTTTTTGGGCTGGGCGCTCCGACGCGCCGCCGGACGACCCAACCGATTCATCGTGGCAGGCATGACCGCCTTCGCCGCCGGGTCCAGCGCCCTCGGCATGGCCGAGGAATACATTCCGGTCACCGCCATGGTCGTCGCCCTCGGCACCGCCCTCGGGCTCGCACCCGTGGCTTCGGTGGGCGTGCTGATGGGGGGATGCGCCATTGGCTACGGCGTCGCGGCCCTCAATCCCTTCACCGTCCAGATCGCCCAAGGCATTGCGGAACTGCCTCCCACCTCGGGGCTCCGCTTCCGACTTGCCCTGTTCCTCCCCTTCATCGCCATCGGCGCCCATCATGTGTGGCGCCACGCCCGCCGGTCGCCGATCGTACCAGATCCCCCTGGGCCCGCGGAAACACCAAACGCTGCCGCCACCTACCCGACCCTCGACGGTCGCCGTCGCCTGGTGGCCCTGATCGCTTTGGCCACGCTCCTGCTGATGGTCGGCGGAATCGCCACGGCTGGATGGTATCTCACCGAATTGGGCGCCCTGTTTCTGGGCCTCGCCATGGTGGCCGGCGCGGTCGGCAGGCTCGGAGCGGATGCCACGGCCCGGCGGTTCGCGGAAGGCGCGGCGGATCTGGCGCCGACGGCCCTGCTGATTGGATTTGCCCGTTCCATCGCCCTGATCCTCGAGGACGGCCAGGTGCTGCACACAGTGGTCCATGGCCTCTCCCAACCGCTCCAGCATGCAGGCCCCCACGTGGCCGCCGTGGGCATGCTCCTCATCCAAACCGTCCTCAACCTCTTCATCCCCTCCGGCAGCGGCCAGGCTTTCGTGACCATGCCGATCATGACTCCGCTGGGCGACCTCCTCGGTCTCGACCGTCAGGTGGTCGTGCTGGCCTACCAGTTCGGCGACGGCTTCTCCAACCTGATAGTCCCGACCAACATCGTCCTCATGAGCATCCTCGGCATCGCCGGCGTGCCTTATGACCGCTGGGTACGTTTCGCGTTTCCGCTCCTCCTCAAGCTGGTCGCCGCCGGGGCGGTCTCGCTGGGGGTCGCCAACGTCACCGGCATGGGCCCTTGAACGCGCCGACTCAACCGCGATGGCCCCTGCCCGGGTCCAGGGGATTCCTTTATGAGCCCCGATTGGCGGTTGGTTCGCGCCCGCCCCATGGGAAACCGCCTCGAAGCCCGTCAGCGGAAGCGAACCTCGCCACCGAGCATCCGCCTCCGCAGTTAGCAACGCACGCCCGAATCGTGCGTCACGGCACCTGCCCGCCCACGGTCACACCCGCGCCGCACCCGACCGCCGCATCCACCGGTGCCAGCCCAGCGCTCCCAGCAGCAGCACCACCGCGGCCCATTCCGGTTCCGGCACCGGGGTCCCGACGAGATCCAGGCCCCACTCGAACAAGGTTGCCGTCCCACCCACGTTGAGATCGGCCACCGACAGCGTCCATGCGCCGCTCGCCGCAGACCCATTGAAGGACGACAGCAGTTCGGTGCGCGGAACGCCGATGACCGGCGTTCCCGCCAGCGGGCTCCGCCCGTCCGGCGCCCACGTCCCCGTCAGCGGAGCATTAAACAACGGATCGATCGGAGCGGTGTGCGAACCCTCCAGCGTCAACCGGTACACATGCACGTCGCCGTTGGCCGCGTCGTCATCGAAGACCACGTCGAACCCGTTGTCCGAGTACCCCAGCGTCTCCGAGGGAAGAACCCCGTCCCGCCGCCCAACCCGGTTCAACAACACGGCGAACCCGTTGTCGTTGACGAGGGTCACCAGAAAATCCCCGTTGTACGCCCCGCCCTGGGTCGGGTTGGTCAGCCGGAGAACGACGTTCACGTCGGTCAACGCAATGATGTTCGAGTCGAGGATCCGGGTGTCGGTCACCGGCACGCCGCCCCCATCCACCGGATTCAACGGCAACGGCGAATCGGTGAACCGGTACGACTCGAAAATCACGCCCTGAGCCGCGGAAGCGGCCGCCAGAAGTCCTGCGGTCAGGAATGCACGGGTAACGAAGGAATGGATCATACGCAACGCGATTAACTCAACTCATCTAACGCCATACAACTACTACGAACAATCATCTGCGCCGAACCTCGCTCCAATCCCCTGCCGGCCTTGCAGAGCCCGGCCCTCCGATTTCACCACCCCGCTTCACCCTCCGGAGGGACGAGCTCCGCGAGTCCACACCCCATCGCTCCAATCCCCTGCGGCCTCGCGAAGCGCGTCGCTGCTCATGGCCATACCGATCGGTAATACCGCGTCGGATGATCGGGCGCGTCCTCATCGACGTACTCGAACCGGCCATTGGCACCCGCCCCGCGGCTTCCCAACAACTCCCACGTCACCAGGTTCGGACTGCCCTCGATCCGGTACGTGTAACCCGGCACCCCCATGAACACGATGCGCCGCGACCCGTCAGGCAGCGTTTCGATGGACACGATGTTCTGCACGGTCGCGGCGGGGGACTGGACCGTTAAGTTCACCCAGGCGGAGGCGGTCGCTCCGAAGCCGTCATCAATGGTGTACCGGAACCGATCGGAGCGATCATCACCCGGCAACGGAAGGTAATAGACCCAGGGCCAGTCGAGCACGACATCCGCCCCGTTCTCGCTCAAGGCATCCACGGCCGTCACCATCGGCAGGTCACCGTCCGGATCGCTGTCGTTGAGCGTGAGCTTGATGGCCGAGATCTTGAACAGTTCCCCGGCGACGCGCCCCGCGGAATCCGGGATGGCCAGCGGCGGGGCGTTCCGGATTGCCCCGGAATCCCCGGTGGCCGCCACCAGATCGCCCTCGAACGCCGCCTGCCCTGCAAAGGACTGCGCGGTGTCCGGCCCCGCGACGGGCTGCATCCGGTAGGTCAGGGTTCGCAGTGTGCCGTCCGGAAACGGGCCCCACTTGATGCGTCCGGCGACCGGGTCATAGGTGCCTCCCTCGGTCGCCTCGATGAACGCCCAGCCTTCCGGCACCGATTCCTCGACGGCATACGCATCGATGGACGGCGCGGGCCGGGCTTCGATCCGGGCCACCCATTCGACCCCGGCGGTGTATCGGGGGGGCAATGTCCGGACCAGGTATCCTGCGGGTCCCTGGATCGCATCGTCGCCGCCTGTCGGCACCGTCATCCCCCCGAACTCTCCCCGCCCGGCGAATCGCGCTTCACCGCGCGCGGCGGGTGGTGGAAGGGCCTCGTACTCCAGCACGCGCGGTCCCGTGTCGGGTGCCAGGAAGGGTCCCCACTTGACCCGGCCCAGCGCCGCATCGTGGAAACCGCCGCCGGTCACGCTGCCCGGCACGACGGACCACCCGGCGGGCGGCGTCTCCTCCACCGCGACCACCCCGGTGCCATCCCTCGGCGTCACCTCCAGCGAGACCCGCACCGCCTCGCCGCCCCAGTATTCCGCAGGCAACGCGCGTCGCAGCGCATGGTCCTCATGCTCCCGGTATCGCCGGGTCCCGACCTCGAAGCCGACCGCCACGGCATCGAACCAGCCCAAGCCCTCCAACCCGAACACGCCGTCCGCATCCGCCGGCGGTGTCAAGGTGGCCCCCAGGGTTCTGGCCGACGATGATTCCTCGACGAAGGGCCCCCACTTCAACCGGCCACTCGCCGCATCCCAGACCCCCGACTCGTTGACCTCACCCACCGTCCAGCCTTCCGGGACCTTCCATTCCAGCGACCAGGCGCGGACCGTCGGGGCCGGGATCACTTCCGCCTCGATCGCCAGCGATGCTCCCGGCTCGAAGGTCACCGGCATCGCCGGTCGAACCACGCTGGGTTGCGGATCGAGAAGGGAGGGGCCGGCCGCCGCCACCACGACCGCGTCGAAAACGGCCCGCCCCGCGAAGTTCACCGTCCCGGTCGCCTCGACGGGCACCCTCACGCGATAGACCAATGTCCGTTGCCCCGGTTCCACTTCAGTGAACGGCCCCCACTTGATCCGGCCCGTCGCACCGTCCCATTCGCCATCGTCCCCGGCGTCGATCACGGTCCAGCCCGTCGGCACCCGTTCCTCGACCGCATACGCGGCCAAATCGTCCGCCGGTTCGACCGTCAGGATCGCCTCCAACTCCTCTCCCGCCACATAGTACGCCGGCAACGCCCGCGCCAGCGCCCCGGGAAAGCGTCCCACACTCGACGGCCCGGAGACCTCCACCAGGACCGCATCGAACTGCGCTCGCCCCGAGAACACCCCCGCCCCCCCCGACCCGGCGGGTGCCGTCACGACATAGGACAACGACCGGCTCAACGCCGGCGATTCCATGAACGGCCCCCACTTCACCCGGCCAACCCAATCATCGAAACTCCCGCCATGGCTCACCGACGTCACAGCCCAACCGGCGGGCACCGTCTCCTCGACCGCATACACCCCGGTCGTTCCGGAAGGCTCGACCGTCAGCACGACGCCAAACCCCGCTCCCGGCGTGTAGGCGGCGGGCAATGTCCGTTCCACCCCGCCCGCCGCAACCGGCCCGGTCACCGTCACCGCCAGCAACCCGATCAGGCAGACCGACACGAACCTCCACGAATCGCCCTTCCCACGAAGGACGCCAACGGTGCAGACCCCCTTTTCGTTCCGAGCGCGGACAGCCGTGTCCGCCCCTTCGCCAGTCTGCGGGAGACCTGCGGGACGGGCGGACCGACCTGTCCGGAATCCATGCAGCGACTTGGACATCGTCAGGGGCGCTTCCGCCGATCCGCGAGGGCCAGGGACTTCACGACGGTCCTCCTCTGCCCAGCCGGCTTCGAACGTTCTTTCATGGCTGTCGCGCGAGTTGCCGCCGGCCAGGGGATCAGTCGGCGCGAAGACGGAAGAACGCGGCGCCGTTCCCATCCCGCGGCACAAGGAACCGCGCCTCGCCCGAGGCGTCGGTCGTCACCGAGCCGGCGTCGATCCAATGCGTAAGATCCGAACTGAACTCAACCCGGTAGGGGATTCCCGCCGCGCCCCGCGCCGTCAGCGTGAGACCTTCGGCGGTGGCGTGTGCCGACAGGCCCGGCGCGACGCCCGCCGACCCTCCGCCGTTCGATCCCACCCCACCGACGCTCACGCTCGCCCCATCGAACGACGCGGTTCCTGCAAACTCCGGCACGGCATCGTTCAGGGCCGTCAGTTCATAACCCAGGGTCCGCGCCTCGCCCCCGTAGAACGGACCCCACCGTATGCGGCCCTGCCGGGTGTCGAGCCGGCCTTCCGAGTTGATGTAGCGGATCCGCCAACCCGGCGGTGGCGTCTCCTCGACCGCGAACGCCCGGGTTCCCGACGACGGCCGCACCTGCAGGGTCACCTGTACCGTGCGGTACAACGCCGGTTCCTCGGACCAGGCGCGAAGGGCTTCCGGCGCCCCGGGCAGGCCATGCGGGGCCGCGCGCCGATGGCCCGAAGTGGACGCGGCGCCTTCTGCACGTTCTGCAGCGACCGCCCTCGCGTCCGCCAATAGTTGAGCCCTCACCCGCCCCGCTTCACCCTCCTCGCCCTCCTCGCCCTCCGGCGCATCCACACCCTCCCCCGGGGTCCCGGATCCGGCGGCTCCGTGTGTCGCCGGCATGGCGGGCGGCGGCACATTGACCCACCACAGCGGTGCCGTCGTGGGAGGATCGTTCTCGAAGGCATAGTGTTCCCCGCCCACCCAGAGGGCACTGGCCCGTGTCACGTAGTCCACCGGGATCACGTAGGGTTCCGTGGACCAAGCCTCGCCGAGCTTCCATGCCAGCGCGTACTCGGTCACTTCGCGGATGTCGATGGCCCAGTCGGCCGGACTCCGATCCGCCGGATGCCAGCCGTCCGGCGTCAACGGATCCGTGCCCTGGAGGAACTCCGTCAGGTTCGATCGTCCGTCCCCGTCCGGGTCGTCATGGGGATTCGCGCCGGTGATGGACCCGAAATACGCCAGCTCCCAGGCGTCGCTCATCCCGTCGCCGTCGGTGTCCACATCGCCGAAATCCAGACGCGCAATCTGTCCGCGCCCGGCGAGGGAATGCGTGGCCTCGTCCCGCGGGCCGCTGGCATCGCGCACGGTCAGATGCACGGTGGAACCCAGGGCCACGGCGCCCGGGTCGCGGACCGGCGCGAAGGCCTCCACCTGGATGCGCACCAGGTAGAAGTTCCCCGCCGCGGCCTCGCTTCCCATGCGATACCCGGTCAGCACCGGGCCGCCCGGCGCGGCCCGGACCTCGACCGTCACGTCGGTGCGGTCCGCGCCCACCGGACCGCCGTCCAGCGCAATGGAGCCGTAGAGCACGACGTCGGGCTCGGGGATCTCCGCCCGCACCGTGGCGGAGGTCCAGGCCAGGCCGACGACCGTCACGACGATGGCGAGCACGCGCTGCCAGGTCATCGGCTTCCCCTTCGGGCAGGGCTCAGGGAACCCGCCCCGCGCAGGGCTTGTCTCGCGGTCACCGGGATCGGCCGACACTTTGTGAAAGGACCGCAGCGTCATGGGATGCCTCGAAGGGATGTGGATGGGATCAGTCATCGGATGCCTCTAGTTCCCCGAGTAGCTGTAGGTCTCGAAGGACAGTTTGATGTCGTTCACGGTGTCGATGAAGGTCTCGATCCCGAGGTTCGGATCGGCGAGCAACGTGCCGCCCGGAATGATCAGGACCCATTCCGTGTTCCAGACCGAGCGCCCCACCAGACGCGAGTCGCGGGTGATCTCCGCGTCGCTGTACAGCCCCGAGTCGTGGAAGGCGCGGAAGCTCGCGTACCGCCGGACCTGCGCGAAGCTGCCGCTCAGCGCATCCAGCTTCGGGTGCCAGTTCGGATCGCTGAGCGAGCTGGCCCCGATCGGGAACGGCACTGGCACCACCTGATCCAGCACCCGCCATTCCCGCGTCGCCAGATCGCTGCCCGTCGGTGAGCGCATCACATCGAGCCCGACCGGCACCAGGTACACCCGGGGGGTCTGAGAAACGCGCGTCGCGTCCTCGCCCTCGAAGGCGACGCCCACCGCGCCGATCTTGGTCGCGTACAGGCTCGGATCGTAGGCGCTGTCCCCCGGCCCCAGGGGCCATCCAAACAGATTCAAGCCGAAGGTGATGGTGGTCGGGAACCGGATCGCCAGCCCGGGCTGGGGTCCGCCGGTCTCCGGCGCGAACGGCCGGCAGTATCGCCGGAACTCCGGCAGCGCCCACAAATCCGCCACCCGCGCCCTCTGCAACTGCTCGCGCCACAGGGCATCCGCGTCGGCGCTCCCGCCGATCCGGAAGAACTCCTCCCGAAGCGAGAATCGCGCCGCCTGGAGCTGCGGGTTGTTGAGTCCGAACTGCGAGCGCAGGACCGAGAAATTCGCCGCCATGCGCCCCATCGGGTCCGCCAGCCCCGGCACCCCCACCATCGGCGTCCCGTCCAGGACCTGGCCCAGCCCCCGCTGCCGGATGATGTCGGTCAGGAAGTCGCGGCCCGACCGCGAATCCGTGCCGAGCAGGTTCAGCTCGTAGTCGTAGGCCGTCGCCGCGAGATACACGTAGCGGGCGGCCAGGTCGAACGCCGCCCGGTACTTGTTGAGCGCGTCGTTGCGGAAGATCCGGAAGGTCATGTCCTGGTACCGCTGCTCGGTGGTCTCGGCCGACGCCTGTTTCCGGAACCGCACCAGTTCCTCCAGCAGGCGCTCCCCCTTGGCCAGCGTGGACCGGTAGCGCCCCATCGCCTGGATCAGGTTCTCCCGCTGGGCGAACACTTCGATCCGCTTGCCGGCCTCCTGACGGAACAGCGCCTCGATCGCCCGGACCCGCTGCGTCACCTCGAAGTCGCTCGTCTCGATGAACACGGACAACTCGGTGGCCATTTCGACCGTCTCCTTGCCGGCCTCGACGAAGTTCTGCGCCACCTCCGCCACGTCGGCTCCGATGTTGAAGCCGGTCTGCATCGCGCTGCTCACCGCCACGATTTGCAGACGCGCACTGAAGGACGGGTCGGTGGCCAGGCCCGCCACCGTCGGCAATCCCTGGATCGCTCCGGTGAAGCCCTTGTCGACTTCCTCCGCCGCCCGCTTCAATCCGATCTGGGTGGCCTGCAACGTGGCGATCGCCAGGTTCATCGTGGTGATCACCGCCAGCTTGGAACCGAGCACCTCGATCTGGTGCCGGTTGACGTCCTTCTGCGCCTCCAGCAGATCCACCGCGTCCTCGATGTCACGGATCACGCCGTCGTAGTCCTGCAGCGCCACCTTGAATCGCGCCTGCTCCTGCACGATCGCCGCCAGCGCCTCCTGCAGCTCGCCCGGCGCCCGCCGCTGCCCCCACGACGCCGGCGCCGCAAAGGTGTACGCCCCCGCCACCTGCGGATACCGGACCTCCAGCACCGAGGTCTCCACCGTGTCCACGTCGTACCGCCGGTCCGATCCCGGAAAAAACACATGCCCGTCATGTCCGTCCTCGAGCGGTTTGAAGAAGGCCGTGAACTCCGGCGACGGCGGCGCATTCTCGCCCGTGATCTCCGTCGTGTTGACGTACATGTAGTGGTACAGATCCGGCCCCTGGTACCCGCTCGGGTAGGTCCGCCCCGGGCCGATGTCGCCCGCGTACGGGTATCCGAAGATCTCGATGAGTTCGTTGCGGTACACCCGCTCCCGGGCCCGCACCTCGGGGATGAACTTCTCCGCGCTGTCCTGGTTGCGGCGCAGCAGCGACGTGAACTTGTTCGCCTCGTCCCAGATCTTCACCGCGTTGCCCAGCGCCTTCATGGCCCGCTCCTGGATCTGCTCGAAGTGTGTCTCCCGGTACGAGCCAGGCTCGGTGATCGGCTGCGGTTCGATGTCGAATGGCACCGCCCCCTTCGCCACCCCCAGCGGGTTCAGCCCGACGTCCGCCTCGTCCATCCGCATCTGGATCTCGCGCAGGTTGGACTCGATCTCGCCCAGTTCCCGGACCGTGGTCCGGTCAATCCGGGTGATCCCCGTGTTCGCGGGGTCGGGGTCCACCGCCGGGAGGATTGCGTTGGCCACCATCCAGTCGAACACCGCCGCCTGACCGGTCCGCCGCGCCCAGTCGGTCACGCCCCATGCCCGGCCCGGATCGGTGTCCTCGTACCCCTGCCACTGGCCCTCCGGATCGTCCACGTAGTTGAGCCGGTAGGTCAGGTTCACGATCTCGGCCCCGGCCCGTGCCCGGGCGGCGGCGGTGCGGGCAAACTTCCGCTCATCCAGGAAATCCACCTGCACGGCCACGCCGTTCACCAGCACATTCTCGGCGCGCGGCACCCAGGTGAAGTTCTCGTGACGCAGCAGCTCGTACCAGGTCTTGATGGCGGTCAGGTAATGGCCCCAGGCGTCGCCATGCCCCTGCGGGTACATGATCCGCGCGTCCCGCTCGTCGATGAAGCCGTCCTCGTTGAAATCGTGGACGTTGTACGCCTGCTGGTAGGCCACCTCGCCGTCCCCCAGGGTGAAGTTCCAGAACAGCCGGTTGTACACCGGCGACGCGCCCACCCCGGCCCCGCGATCGTCGCGCCCGCGCAACAGCGCCAGTTCCTCCTCGAGCAGGGAATCGAGCTGGTTCTGGAAGGCGAAGATCGACGTCGCCGCCGTCCCGTATTCGCCATCCACCGTGGCAAACCCGATGGTCGGATCGCTGGCATCCGCATAGGCCTCGTTCCCCAGCAGGACGTACAGGTCGGCGATCCGGGAGGCCACCAGCAGCAGCGCGTTGTTCGCCGCGTCGTAGTTCACCGCCGGCGTCCCGTCGATGCTCAGCCGGCGCCCGCGTCGCAGGACGGTCTCGTAGGCCTCGATCAACCCGATGCTGTTGATGGCGTCGCCCTCGGGATTGAAGGCGATGTCGCCCTCGTAGCGGCGCCCGGCCTGGACCAGCATCGAGGCGAAGGTGTTGACGTCGTTGGCATGGAAATCGGAGATCCGCTGATCGAACGGATTCAACCCCCGGATCACCCGCTTGATCCAGCCCTCGACCAGCTTGGCCCGCGCCGTCGGTCCCCCGGACGGATCCCCCGCCCACTCGCTCCACGGCATGGCCCCGTTCACATTGAACCCGCGGTACCGCATCACCAGCCAGTTGTCGCCCAGCGTCAGCAGGCTCGACATTCCTCCGTCGCCCAACGTGACGTAGTTCACCCCGCGCCCGTCCGGAGGCGTGTAGGCCGTGAACAGCAGCCAGCCCCTCGGATCCGTCACATCGCCCGTCACCGGATCCACCACCGGCAGATCCGTGGGGTCCACTCCGATCCCGTCCGGGCGATACCACCACTCGAAGGTCAACCGCTCCGGCTCGGCCCCGAAGTCGGCGCTGTGCCGCACCGAGATCATCTCGCTGAACACGTTGGCCGGGGCGATGTCGTTGAGCTGCCCGGTGAACGGCCCGTCATCGATCCGGATGACATGCAGGCTCACCGGCAGCTTCAGTTCGCCGTCGCTGTTTTCCGCCACGGTCACGAACCGCGGCGGAATCCCCGTCGGCGCCGTCGAGTCCACCCGCGTCGCCCCGCCCGCCAGCGTCCCCGACAACCCCACGGTCCCGCTGTCCAGCGCCGCACCCGACGCCTCATCGAACCGGAAGTATCGCAGCAGCCCCTCCTCCGTTCCCAGCAGCCGCTTGCTCCGGTCCTTCGCCACCGTGAATCCCGTCCGCGGCTGGTTCCAGATCCGCACGTCATCCAGTTCGCCCGCGAAGAATCCGCCTGTCACCCCGCGCCCGATGAAGAACGTCCCCGACCCCGTGTACCCCGCCGCCGCCGTGTCGCTGGCCAGGGCCACACCGTCGCGATAGATCACGCGCTGCCCGGTGAGAGCGTCATACGTGACGGCCCAGTGGTGCCACGCATCGGCGGCCGTGGTTTCCGCGGTGACCAGCGGCACGTCGGCGCCGGTTTCGCGGAAGCTGAACACAAACCGGTTGTCCGCCCGGAACCCGGCTTCGATCCCCCCAAACGGCGTGCCCGTGCCCTGTCCGATCACCAGGTGCTCGGCCCCGGCGGTCGCGCGTCGCGCCCAGAATTCGATGGCGAAGCTCAGGCCGGCCAGCTCGATCGAGGCCCCGGCGTTCACATGGGCCCCCGAACCGTTGAGACTCAGCGCCCGGCCCGGACGCGGTTCCGGCGGTGGCGCATTGCCGATCGCCGCGGACAGCGCCTTGGTCTCGGGCAGCGCCTCGAGCACCACATCGCCGGCCGCGTTGGTGATCAGGCCCACCCGCAGCGCCCGGTCCGGCTGGCCGTCCCGCGGATCCAGATCGACCTGGTTCGGGTTGCGGGTCAGGTCGTACAACGCATCGATCGCCTTGTCCCAGTCGGTCGAACTGCCGGTCGCGCCATCCAGATCCTTGATCCGCTCGCGCTCGCGTTCGGTGAGGATGTTGAGCAGGTAGAACGGCTCGCCCGCGGTGCGCGTCTCGTCGAAAACCCCGGAGAAGATGAACCACTTGTTGAGCGGATCGTAGGCGAGGCGCTCCGCAATGTCCGGCGGGAGATCGTCGAACCGCACCTTCCCGGCCCGGATCGAGGTCTTGATCGCAGCCGGCACCTGGAACTGGTCCCCCGGCACGGCCAATCCTTCCAGCTCGGGCACCTTGAGAATCCGGTCGCCCAGCGGATCGAACAGGCGCACCGCCGACTCGAGGAGATTCGCCCCGGTCAGATCGATGGTCGGGTTCGAGGAATCCCAGATGATCTCGGCGCTGGCAAACCGCAGCAGGTCCGGCAGACCCCGCTTGGCCCTCAACACCGACTCGCCGATCTGCAGCACCGGGGCGTCCGGCCAGCGGATGGTGTAACGGACGTCCACCGGCAACTGCGACGGGTTCCCGCTCTGCCGGTGTTCCAGCAGGCCCAGGCAGCTTCCCGCCTGGACGTCGCTTTCGCCGTCGCCGTCGAGATCGTAAAAGAACGCCGGCTGCCGCGGATACCACCACCGGGCCACCACGTCCGCGGTGAGATTCTCGTCGTGACCCGCCGCCCGCGCGTAGAGGCGGCCGTTGTAGTCCTCCCAGTACGGCCCGCTCACCCCGTGCGACGGTTCGCAGAGATTGAGGAGCGGCAGCGGGTACGGCGGCGCAATCTCGTTGCCCGCCACCCCCGCATACTCGAACCGGTGAAAGGCGTCCTCGGCCACCACCTCGAACGGCTGGATCCGCCACTGCCCGCTGGCCGGCTCGCGGTACTTCAGCAGCGCGTACGGTTCGGAGTGGTGGTGGAACCGGTTCAGATCGTTGCGCAGGGCGAACAGCGCCGCACCCCCGCCCCCGTTCGCCGGCGCGATCAAGGCATGCTCCTCGTTGGGATTGAATCCCGGCAGCCCCGCATCGGGCTGGTTGTACACGCGCAGCGTCGCCCCGTAGATCGCGAAGTCCAGCGGCCCGCTCCCCTCCGTGCTGGCAATCACGATCCGTGGCGCGTCGATCGGCCACACCGGATTGTACCGCACCGGCTGGTGCGCCCATGCCACCCGGATGGTGTTCGTGGCGTACCAGATGACCACGAAATCATCGAGGGCGGATGCCGTGTCCCGGTTGACCGGCAGCAGCACCCCCGTTCGCGTCGCCCGATCGTACGCCCGCTCCGGGCCCGTGCCGTCATACGGCGACCGCTCAAAGTGCATCCAGCCGTTGCGCCCCGGGTGGTCCCGGTGGAACGCGCTGGTCACCGGCTGCCCGATCGGAAGGGTCACGTTGTCCACCGCCGGCGTCAGCACCCGCGGGTCGTTCCATCGGAAGGTCCGCACCACCTCGAAGTACGGGGCCTGCAGCACCGAGTCCGAGGGCTGCCCGAAGTTCTGCAGGTAGTACAGCACCGAGTACCCGGGTTCACCGGCCGTGAACACCTTGGTGCTCCCATCCACGTTGGCCCCCGCACTGGTGGTGTGGAGCAGGGTCTGAAGCGCATACTCGAACCCGGTGATCGCCGGCTCGGTCTCCACCGGCGCCCCGGCAATGTGGACCTGGGGTTGACGCGGCCAGACGTTCACGTTGAGCACCGGAATCGGCGGGGCGTTGGTGTCGAGCGGATTGGTGCTGGTGGGCCACTTGACCCGCGCCGTCACCGGACGGATGGCGTACAGCCAGCCCGTGGCCGGGCTGAAATGAAACGCGTTCTGCGGCGTGTCGCCGACCTGCGACTGCAACAGTTCGATCTGCGGCGGCACGCCGGCCACCGAACCGGCCGGGCGCGTGACCTTCCTCCCAATCAGGTTCGCCGGCACCGCCAGAAACGCCCGGGGCACCCCGTTCAACGTCCCGCTCCCCACGATCTCCCCGCGCGAATTGATCCCCGAAGCCTCGGTCAGCCGCCACGCGAGCCGGTCCTCCTCCGGGACCACCTCGTTCAAATCATAGATCTGGCCCGCACTCACCAGGATCGCCCTCGACTGGTTCGACACCACGGCCGATCCCACCACCTGCCCGAACCGGTTGATGCTCCGCGCCTCGCTGTCCCGTCCGCCGGGCAGCGTCCCGAGGCTCATCAGCGACTCGCCGTTCCACAGGAATCCCCGCCGCACAGCCTGCCCGCCCTCGATCGTGTTGCCGGATCCCACCACCCATCCGAACCGGTTGATCGCGTACGCCACGCTGTCGTCGCCCCCGGGCAGGAAACCCAGCCCGTTGGTGGCCGCCCCCCAGAGCGTCGCCTGGCCGCGCCCCGAGGCGTCGTACGACACCCCGGCCACCAGGTTCGAATCGTTGATCCCCCACGCCCGGCTCGCATCGCCATGCGTCGGCAGGGGCCCAAGCTCCACCAGCGATGGACCGTCCACGAACAGGAACCCCCGATCCTTGCCCCCGGTGACGTTCCCGTATCCCACCGCCGCCCCCTCGCCGTTCAATGCCGTCCCGTAACTCCGGTCCCCGCCCACCAGCGTCCCAAGGTCCCTCAATTCGAATCCGCCCGCCGCGCTCCGCAGGAAGGCCCTCGGCCGTCCGGCGCCGTCCGGCGAAGTTCCCACCACTTCGTTCAGGTCGTTCAACGCCGACCCGCTGCTCGTCGTCCCCGCCAGCGTCCCGACCTCGATCAGGCCGCTCCCCGACTCCAGCCCGCTGAACACGAAGGCCCGTCGCGACTGCCCCTGGGCGTTCTGCGCCGCATCGGCCAGCACGGCGCCGTTGTCGTTCAAGGCCGCACCGAATGCCACCGGGCGGTTGGGCAGCGCCCCGAGGTCGAAGATCTTGTACGCCGGACGCGGCTCGACCCGCACCTGGAACCGGCGCTCGAAACTCAGATACCCGTCGTAGGCGGTCAGCGTGATCTCCACGGTCCCTGACTCGCCCGCCGCCGGAATGACCGTCACCGACCGGTTCTCGCCGCTGCCCTCCAGCACCAGCCCGCCCGCCGGCACCAGCGCCAGATCCCCGCTGCTCGCGCTGACCAGCAGATTCTCCGCCGGGTCATCAGGATCGCTGACCGTGAACGGAATCGGGCCCAGCACCATGTCTTCCAGCACCACCTGGTCCGGGATCACCGAGATGAACGGGGGATCGTTCAGGTCCAGGACCTCGATCTGGAAGGTGTGGGTGTCCTGCAACGGGCCGTCGCTCACCCGGTACTGCACGGTGACCATCCCGTTGAAGTTCTCCGGCGGCGTGTAGAACACCGGGTTGTGCGTCAGGTTCGACACGCTCCCGCTCGTCCGGTTGAACAGGCCCTCCGACACGGACAGGATCTCGTAGGTGATCCCGGGCGAATCGACATCGTATCCCGGCAGATAGACCGGCGTGCCCGGGGAATCCTCCGGAACCAGCCAGTTGCCGAAGCCGTCCGCCGGCTCCCCCCATTCCGGCCCGCCGGGATACGTCAGCGCTCCATGCCTGCCGTTGCCCGACGAATCCGCGGCGAAGATCGTCCCCGCCTCGTCCAGTCGCCAGTAGGCGAGCAGGCCGCTCTCGTTCCCGACCAGCGGCTCGAACCGCTTCGTGGCTATCTCCGTCTGGCTCCGCGCCACGGACCACACGCGGACCTCGTCCAGTCCGCCCTCGAAGTAATGCCCGCCCGCCGGCCGTCGCCCCAGCCGGAAGGGCGACACCCCGACAAACGCATTCGTCGTCGCGTCCTGGGCCACCAACTGCCCGTCGAGATACAGCCGCCGCAGCCCCGTCTCGATGTCGTACGTTCCCGCCCAATGGTGCCATCCGGTGCCGGTGAAGGGCACCGGCTGGTCAAGGTCGTTCCCCCAGAACGCAAACGTGAACCGGTTGTTGTCCCGGAACCCGAAGTGCATCCCCTGGTTCAACGCACCCTGACCCTGCCATGCCACGATGTCCCACCGGTCCGTCCCGGCCCGCTTCACCCATGCCTCGATCGTGAACGACCGGTTGGTGATCACCAATGCCGGCGCCACCACCTCGTCGTTCACCCCGTCGAACACCAGTCCGTACCGCGACCCCGCGATCGGCGCGTCGTTCACGTTGTTCACCGTCAGGTTGAAACTCGTGCTCGCCGTCAGCGATTCCCCGTCCCGCACCGTCAGCGTGATGGACGTCGTCCCGGTCGCGTTCGGACGCGGGCTGAGCGTGATCGACCGGTTCGCTCCGCTCCCCCCCAGTTGCATGTCGCCCGCCGCCACGATCGACGGGTTCGAGGACGTCGCCGTCACCACCAGGCTCCCCGCCGGGGTCTGCAAGTCCGAGACCGTGAAGAAGACGGTCTTCGGCACCTCCTCCGGCGTGGTCTGGTTGGGCACGCTCTGGATCGTCGGCGGGGACGACGCGACGGCGAAGTGGTAGGTGGTCCCGCTTCCGTTCGCGCTCCGAACCGCCGGATTGAACGAGAACCCGGGGTAGGTCGGCCTCAGCGTGACCCCCGACAAGGGCAGCGTCACGCCGCCGGTCTGTTCGGAAAACGTCCGTGAAAACGAGTAGTTGCCGCTCGCGTTCGCCGTCGTCGTGCCCCGCAATCGCGACAGGTCGTAGTACGTCACCGTCCACCCCTGCGGGGGCTGGAAGGGCTGGAAGCTGCCCCCGGGAGGTACCCACGCGATCAGGATTCCAGCATCCCCGGTCGCCTCGAAATACCGCATCCGCACCCGGTACGTCTGCCCGGCATTGAGCGAGACGCTCCCGGAGCTGGGCGACATCGCATGCACCCCGTCCGTCCCGATCTCCAGCAGCGAGGTCCCCCCCAAGGTCTCGATGGCCATCCGCCCGCCGTCATCCGTGCTGATCGAGAACTGGTACCCCCCCCCGTTGGTTGCCACGAAGGTCGTCTCGCCCACCAACCCGAACCGGTCGGTCGGTCCCCCGGGATAAAAGGCCCCCGCCGTGGTGGTGAACTGCGTGACCATCGCCAGGTCCACGTTGGTCCGCACCGTCAATACCGTCGCCGCAGCCGGGTTGGCCAATTGCGCCACGCCGATCGGTGTGACCGGCACCTCGAGCGCCACCGACACCGGCGCCCCATTGGCCGGGATCTGGCCCGAAAGGTTCAACGTTCCCGAGAGGTCCGGCACCGTTCCAAAGAACACACCGAACGAGGAGTTCACCAGGACGGTCACCGGCTGGCTCGCCGGGGAATAGGAAAGACCCGACCCGTTCGCCGGCTGGACGGTGTAGCTGATCGGCCCGGTGCCCGGCTCCTGGAACGTGATCGTGTACCGCCCTTCGATGTCCGTGACGCCGCTGCCGAGAATCCCCGTCCCCGGGGGCCGGTTCACGTTCATCGTCAGTCCGGCCACCCCGGGCACCCGCCCCGTCAGGGAGATCGTCGCTGCCGTGGCGGCCGGCGCCGTGGCGAGGCCCAATGCCAATGCCAGCACGCGGCCCATCCGCCGCAGCCGGTCCGGGAAATTCGTTCGTCGATGCATGGTCTGTCCGGAGGTTTTCGCCTGGTGTGAAATCTGTGGATCGCCGCCCTTCGTCTCGCCGCCGCCTACTGGTTGAGCACCCCCGTGAGCGCCACCCGGCGCAATCGGAACACCCCGCTCACATGCAGGTCATCCTTGTGCAGGCCCGTCACCCGCTCCCGGTAGGTCCCCGCCAGCACGTCGTGCCCGTACTCCGGACCGGGTGCCCCCTCCGCATCCGTCCCCAGCGGCATCAATTCGATCTCCCGCGCCACGGCGTACGCCTCGGGCACGAAGTTGCGGAAGGTCGCATCGAGGTTGTCGTGGTCCGGATGGTACCGGTGCAGGAAGGGATTGGTCGGCGATGCCGACGCCAGCGACAGCGTTCCCGTCACCGCTCCCCCCACTGCAAACGGTCCGGCCAGTTCCACGTAATTCTCCGGCCCCCCATCGAAGTCGTAGCCCACCGTGCTCACCCGGCGTCCCACCGGCACGCCATCCCGCAGGTCCGTCCCGCGAAACGCCGGGACCAGCCGCAGATCAGTGAGGAGTGCGAACCGCCCCGGCTCCGACATCCGTCGCAACCCCGATGCGTCGTTCGTGTACGCCCCCTCCCGCCACAACTGCACCACGTCCTTCAGCAACCGTGCCACCCCGTTGGTGTCCACGTGCAGGATCAACCGGAACTCCAACCCGCTCCGCACCGGCGTCGGGGTCGTGCTCACTCCCGTTCGCGTCACTTCCCGCGTCACCGGGTTCGTCTCGAGGTTCCCCGAGTTCACCTCCGCCACCCCCCTCAAGGTCACCGTCCCCACCCACAGCCCGGCCCGCCGCCGGGCCTCCTCCTCCGGGGTGGCACTCCCCAAACCCGCCAGGGGCGCCGGGGTCCGCGCCCGCACCGCCAGGTGGTGCAGCGTCCCCTCGTCGTCCGCGATCTCCAGAATCGACCCGTGCTCCGCTTCCTCGAATTCCCGCCGCCGGATGGCCAGCCGCAGGTCCGTCCCCTCCCCCGTCCCCAGAATCAGGCTGTGGATCCCCGGCAGCTCCGGCCATACGTCCGGATCGTCCGTCGCAAACCGGTAGTACGACAGCCTCGAAGGAAACTCGAAGTCCCGCACGGTGACCAACCGCCCGCCCAGCCCGCGATTGCGCAACCGCACCGCCAGCTCCGTCAGGCTCGCCCCGTAATTCAGCGCGTCCCCCTGTTCCAGACCCAGATCCAGCGGCGCCGTGAAGGCTGACGGCCCCTCGGAATACACCCAGTACGCCTGCCCGCGCTCCATCGTCTCGTGCCCCTCGACCGGCACCCATTCGCCCGTCGGGGCCAGCCGCAATGCCCCGCGCATCCGCCCCGTCCCCGCATCGAAGTGCGCCGGCTCGGCCGCGAAGAACGACGCGAAACTGGGCGGCAACCCCGGATCCACCGGAAATCCAACGAGGTTGTACGCGTCCGGCACCCATTCGCGCGCCCGGTGCCGCGGCACGCCGGTCACACTCCAGACCACCGGGCTCGCGTTGGTGATCCGCACCAGGTACGGACGGTTCGCCTGGATCGTGAACAGGTTGTTCTGAAACGCCTCGAACCGGTGGGTCGGCACGTGGACCCGCCAGCTGCTGCGGTTCCACACCGCCTCCTCCCGGTTCTCGATGAACTGCACCGCCGACAGCCGCGCCTGGAAACTCCACACGCTGTCCAGCGGCACCCCGTCGAACACCGCCCCCACCGCGTTGTTCGTCGGTTCCACCTCCAGCCACACCGAGTTCCACCCCGGCGCCAGCGTGAAGGTCTGCGTCAGCAACTGCCCGCGCACCGGGACCATCCCCACTCCCAGCAGCAGCGCCACCGCCGCCGCCCACCCCGTGCGCAGACCCGGATTCCGGGCCGGTTTCGAAAGGGACTTCATGACGTTACACCCCTTGCTACAGCGGTGGCCCGTCATCCTTTCGCGTCGCCGCAAAAAAAGTTCTCTCCCCTCCTCTCCCTCCCCCGCACCTCCATCACACCTTCGGACCCTACCGGATCCACCCACCCGCCCGCATCCACTCCTCCACCCGGTCCGGCCACCGCGTCACCGGCAATTCCGTGCGCCGCAACCCGTACCCGTGCCCGCCCTTCGGATAGACATGCAGTTCCAAAGGCACTTTCGCCGCCTGCAACGCGAGAGCGTAATGCAGCACATTCTCCATCCGGACCGGGTCGTCCTGGGTCATCACCAGGAACGTTGGCGCCGTTTCCCCACTCACAGGCAGTTCCGGAGCCACCCGGTCCCCCTCCTCGCGAACCGTCAGGTAGCCGGGATACACCAGGACGGCGAAGTCCGGCCGGAAACTCCGGTCATCCGCGGCGTCCACCCGCTCATACAACCGTCCGGTTCCCGTGCTCAACACCGCCGCCAGATGGCCTCCCGCCGAAAACCCCAGCACCCCGATCCGCCCGGGATCGATTCCCCATTCGCCCGCCCGCTCCCTCAGTATTCCCATCGCCCGCTGCCCATCCTGCACCGCCACCCGATACCGCTCGGTGTCCGCCCGGCGCGGCACCCGATACTTCAACAACACCCCCGTCACCCCGATCGAGTTCAACCACTCGCACACCTCCGTCCCCTCCAGGTCGAGCGCCAGAATGTGATAGCCGCCCCCAGGACACACCAGCACCGCCGCCCCGGTGTCCCGATCCGCCGGCGGCCGATACACCTGCAGGGTCGGTTCCAGCACATTGCCCAGCCGCACCACCCGCCGCCCAGCAATCAACCCGTCGGTCTCCCGTGTCGTGTCCCTCTCGGCCCCCAGGTTCAGCGGACCCGGTTCCGGTGCGCCCCCCGGCCACAACCGGATCGCCTCCGGTTCCGCCGCCCACGCCGACGTCCAAGCCGCCAACGCCAGCCCCAACGCCAGCCCGCATCCCCTGCCGCCCCCCGGACCTTTCGCAGTCCAATGCATGGCCTTCCCTCCGGGTTCAAAAGTTCAACGACGCCGGGCCGTCCAGTCGATGACGACCGGGTTCCCACCCATCTCGGTCTTCGCCTTCCCCACCAACCGGTCGCCCTCCACCGTCCCCGTCATCTCGTACTTCATCACCGAACCGTCGTCCCGCGCCCGGTTCAGTCGCCACGTGAACGCCTTGCCCTCCAGACGCCCCTCCTCGACCGGCATCCATCGTCCGCCCTCGCGCGCAAACTGGCCCGACAACCGCCCCCCCTCCTGTCGCAGCGAAAACGGCAGATCCACCGGCTGCTGGTCCGGCCCGGGAACCGTCGCCACCCAGTCCCCGCTCAAATCCAAAGCCCCGGCCGCCCGCACCGGCGTGTCGCCAATGACGCGCGCCAGCACCGGCTCCAAGGACTCCGCCCACACACCGTAAGCAGCCGGGGACAGATGCAGGTAGTCCGGCATCAGATCGCGCGGAATGGACCCGTTCGCCCGGATGAAGCGATGCCCGAAATCCACCCAGATCACCGACTCGCCGTCCGGCAGCTTCTGCAGAATCTGGTTCACCTGAAGAATCTTCCCCCGCTGGGCCGACGGATTCTCGCTCCTCGGGAAGATGGGCAGCAGCAGGACCTTCGTCTCCGGCAGCGCCTCCCGCAGCCGCCGCACGATTGCCGTCACCCCGTCCGCGATCTGGTCCACGGTGTTGTCCTCCCCGTTCGAGTTGTTGGTCCCGATCATCACCACCGCCGCCTTCGGCTTCAGCCCTTTCAGGTTCCCGTTGTCCAGGCGCCACAGCACATGCTGCGTCCGGTCGCCCCCGATCCCCAGATTGATGGCATGCCGCCCCGTGTAGTACCGCTCCCAAACCTCCCTCCCCGCGCCCTCCCAACCCTGGGTGATCGAGTCGCCAATGAAAATCACCTGCGCCCGCTGCCCCAGCTCCGCCACCCGGCCGTTCATCGCCTCATGCCGCTTCTGCCACCACTCGTCCGTGCGCGGCACCGGCTCGATCGCCGAATGCCCCCACGCCCGGGCCAGACCCATTCCCATCAGTGCCACCATCCAAAAACGGAATCCCATCGAAGTGTTCATAGCGGTGAATCGATGCCCCATCTCACGCCACCCCCCCCTTCCAACGCAAGCGGACTCTCAGCCCGCCCTCCTCCTACCGCCCCCGGCACCCTTGAAGGCGCCGCCCCCTCTGGCCCACACTCGCGCCCTCATGGAGTTCATCCGCGACATCCACGCCCGCTGCCAGCGGGAGGGACGCCCCGCCCTTTCCTTCGAGTTCTTTCCGCCCAAAAGCGACGAGGGCCTCAAGAACCTCTTCGAACGTACCCTCCCGGCTCTCCTCGCCCTTCGCCCGGACTACGCCTCCGTCACCTATGGCGCCGGCGGCAGCACCCGCGACAAAACCCTCGGCATCGTGGACCGCATCCAGCGCGAACATGGCCTCACCGCCATGGCCCACCTGACCTGCGTCAATTCCACCCGCGACATGCTCCGCCAGGTCCTCGACGAAGCCCGCTCCCGCGGCATCCGCAACATCCTCGCCCTCCGCGGCGACCCGCCCGACGGCAACAGTTCCTGGACCCCGACCGAAGGAGGATTCGAGTACTCCTGGGAACTCGTCCGCTTCATCCGTGAACTGGGCGGCTTCGGCATCGGCGTCGCCGGCTTCCCCGAGGGCCACATCGCCTGCCAGGAAGGCAAACACGTCGATTGGCAGCGGCTCCAACACAAGGTCGGGCAGGGCGCCGACTTCGTCATCACCCAGCTCTTCTTCGACAACGCCGATTTCTTCGAGTTCCAATCCTTCCTCCGCAACCAGCTTGGCAGCCACGTCACCCTCATCCCCGGACTCCTCCCCATCCTCTCCACCGCCCAGGTCAAAAAGTTCACCACCCTCTGCGGCGCCCGGATCCCCGATGCCATGATGGCCCGCCTCAACGAACTGGGAGACGACGACGAGGCCGTGACCGCCTACGGCATCGACTACTGCGCCGCCCAGTGCCGGGAACTCCTCGATCGCGGCGTCGCCGGACTCCACTTCTACTCCCTGAACAAAGCCCGCTCGACCGTCGAAGTCGCCCGCCGCCTCGGCCTGGCCTGACCCCCCTCCCGCAGCAACCCCTGCCCCGCTCAAATCGACGAGAACTTCGTGCATATGCACGAAGTTCTCGTCGATTTACCCGCGTCACGGCACCCGGCCGCGTCACGGCACCATCCGCACCCGGTAGTACCGCTCGTTCCCAGTGGCGCCCGGATCCGTGAACTCCACCTCCGCTCCGGCCGCCAGCACCGGTGCCCCCACCAACTGCCAGGCGCTTCCCGCCACCACCCCCCGCGCCTCCAACTGGAACCGCTTTCCAATCGCCGCCTGCGATCGCACCCGCGCCCCGGACTCCGTCACCCGCACCGTCTCGATCCGGAAATGCGCCGATCCCGGATCCGTTGGATCCGAACCGGTCTCGTACTCCCACCGATTGCTGAAGCCGTCGCCATCCGGATCCGCCGTCGGCCCCGCCTCGGGCGCCGTGAACCGGGGCCAGTACCGCCTCTGAAACCGGTCGTCGAACCCATCGAAGTTCACATCGGGAAACGGCGGGGCCAGTTCGATGAATCCGTGCGCCCAGGCCACCGAACCGCCCACTTCCAACCGCAGGCTCCGCAGTCCCGGCGTCGCCCCGGCCAGCACCGTCACCGGCACCGCCGCCAGGGACATGTTCCCCAGGACATTCGCCTGCGTCTCGGTCGGACCCTGCACCAGGCCGTCTCCGCGAACCTCCAACTGCACACCGCCCGTCAGCGTGGCCGGGGTGAGAACACCCAGGTACACCGTCTGCCCCGCCGGCTGCACCTCGACAGGCTTGTCGTGAAACGACGGCTCCGTCAGGTCGCCTGCCGGGCGCAGCACCCGCACAATCCGGATGGGTTCGCCCGCCACCACCTCGAAATTCGCCGTCACCGCACCTCCGCCCGGGATCGTCACCTCCCGGTCGGTCGTCGGATGAAAATCCGTGCTGGCGCCCGAATAGGTATTCGCAATGTCCGCCCCCCGCACCAGCACGTTCGGCGCCCCCGCCGGGTCCAGCGGCGCCACCCGGACGACATACCGGCCGGCCGCCAGCCCGCCGAGTTCGTACTGCCCGCCCGCCCGCGTCACCGTCCCCGCCGCGACGTTCCCCGCCGCATCCTCGATGAACACCGCCGCGCCAAACACCGGCGCCCCCGACGCCGTAACCGTCCCGGCGACCCTCCCATATCCCGCCGCCACCGCGGCCGCCCCATACAGCGCCCGTGCCGCCGCGATTTCGTCCGCGGACAATCCCGTCTGCGAATTCACCCCGCGATCCCCCACCGCCAGCATCGTCGCGCCCCCCACCGGCGAATGGCGCAACCCCAGCAGGTGCCCGATCTCATGCAGGGCGATCGCCTCCACGAAAATCTCCTGCCGGGTCGGATTCTCGAAGTCCGTGAACCAGTCGTACTGGACCCCGTTGAACACGATGTCGGCATTGGCAATGACGTTGCCATCGGGATACGAACCCACGTAGGTCAGCGCCAGCACCCCCGACAGGTTGTCCCGGCCCCCGTTCACAAACAGGCTCCGGCTCCAAAACACCGTGTTGAACCCGTCATTCAAATCCACATCCGCCGTCCCGCTCACGCTCGGCGCCTCCTCGAAACGCAACAGCGTCCCCGGTACCGCCTGCCACTGATCGAATGCCGTCCGGACCGCCATCAACTCCGCCAGCGCATTGCCGGCCGGTGAGCCCGCCGTGTCCAGTCGGTACCGGATCGCCCGCGCGGTCCGGTTCACCGCATTCACCGAGACCCGGGTATCCGGGGGATTCAGCGCCCATCGCCGGACCACCCCCGCCGCGTTGAACTCCGCCACGTAGCCCCAGCCCACTCCCGACCCGGCCACCAGCAACCATCCCATCGCCACGGCGCAAGCGATTCGCCAGCCCCCACCCCGGCACCGCCAGAATCCTCTCATCGTTCCACCTCCAGCGTCCGCCGACGCAACTCCTCGATCGCCAGCGGTCGGTCCGCCGGCCATCCCCCGTGTCGATCCCTCCCCGCCCCAGCCGCCCCGCCCCAGAAAGGGTTCGCCACCCACCGACGCCCCCCCTCCTCCCGCACCCGAAACGCCCCCTGGGCCAGCCCCAGCGTCACCCATTCCCCGGCCGGGTTGCGCACCAGGAAACACACAACCTCTTCCCCCACCCGGTACTCCACCTGCCCCTGCGCCGCCTCCAACCGTTCCCCCAACACCCCCCCCCCGGCCACCACCTCCCACACAACGCCCCCGGCCACCCCGCGCCACACCTCGATCGCCCGGACCTCAACCCGCCTGTAAATCCGCCCGCCCGCATCCCGCAATACCGTCAACCCCTCCACCCGCCCATGAACCACCGCGTCCGCCCGCGCCGCCAGCTCCTCGATCGTCAACGGCACCCAACGCGTGCCCTCCGCCCACGGAATCAGCCCCAGCCACATCCCCAAGCACAGCCGCCATCCATGTCTCATGCGCCAGCAAAGAACCCGAAACCCCAGGGCGACGCAAGCGCCTGTCATCTCAAACCCAGCCCCCGCCCGCTGGTTCATGGTGGGCAGCATCCCTTCGACGCCCCAATCCAGGCGCGCACGCCCCCCCCGCGGAAGCCCATCCGGCCGTCGCAGATGCCCTCGTCGCTCGTCGCCGGACAGTCAACAGTAATGCGCCAGGTTTTATATTTAAGAGTCAATAAACTGCATGATGGATCTTTAAACCTAGAGTCAACAGTTATGAGCCGGGCTGTATATACAATTGCCGTCAACAGTATTACGCCGGGTTTAATATATAGGGCGGCCAGTCGAACGGTCTGGCCCTCAACCGGGGTCAACAATCCTCCAACCACTGCCGGCCAACGATTCGGGGGGGGCATGGGGCATGCCCCCCGCAACTCCGGCGTGACCGCCACCCTCTGAACTGCAACCCTCCGCCCGCCCTATGGCCCGACGACCCGCCACAAGTCCCGCTGCCCCCGCCACCCACGAAGTTCCTGTGCCGCCCGAAACGCCTGGGCGCTTCTCCAAATTGATGGCCGCCAATCGCTCGGAAATCGCCATCCGCATCTTCCGCGCCGCCTCCGAAAACAACCTCCGGACGGTCGCCATCTTCGCCCAGGAAGACCGGTTCTGCATGCACCGGTTCAAAGCCGACGAATCCTACCTCGTCGGTGCCGGCAAGGGGCCCGTCGCCGCCTACCTCGATATCGAAGGCATTGTCGCCATCGCCCTCGAAAAGGGCGTGGACGCCATCCACCCAGGCTACGGTTTCCTCAGCGAGAACGCTGATTTCGCCCGCGCCTGCGCCGCCGCCGGCATCACCTTCGTCGGCCCCCGCCCCGAGGTGCTCGACCAGATGGGCGACAAAACCGCCGCCCGCTCCCTCGCTGCCTCACTCAACGTGCCCACCCTGCCCGGCACCGAAGAACCCCTCACCCATCGCGACGAAGCCGTCCGCGCCGCCAAGTCCATTGGATTCCCACTCATCATCAAGGCCGCATTCGGCGGTGGCGGACGCGGCATGCGCGTGGTCTCCAAACCTGCCGACCTCGGCCCCCTCCTCGATGAAGCCCGCACCGAGGCGGGACGTGCCTTCGGCAACCCGGCCGTCTTCCTCGAGAAATACATCCCCCGCGCCAAACACCTCGAGGTCCAGATCCTCGGCGACCGCCACGGCAACGTCCTCCACCTGCACGAACGCGACTGCTCCGTCCAGCGCCGCCACCAGAAGGTCATCGAGACCGCACCCAGTTACGGCCTGCCCCCGCAGGTCGTCGCCGAACTCTGCGAGGCCGCCGCCCGCATGGCCCGCGCGATCCGCTACGACAACGCCGGCACCATCGAGTTCCTCTATGACCTCGACCGCCACGAGTGGTTCTTCATCGAGATGAACCCCCGTATCCAGGTCGAACACACCGTCACCGAGGTGATCACCGGCGTGGATCTCGTCCGCGCCCAAATCCTCATCGCCGAAGGCCACCGCCTCGATTCCCCGGAACTCGGCCTGCCCGCCCAGGCAGACATTCCCCGCAACGGCTACGCCCTCCAGTGCCGCGTCACCACCGAAGACCCCGAAAACCGCTTCACGCCGGACTACGGCAAAATCCTCGCCTACCGCTCCCCCGGCGGCTTCGGACTCCGCCTCGATGGCGGCATGGGCTACGCCGGCGCCGTCATTACCCCCTTCTACGACTCCCTCCTCGTCAAGGTCGTCGCCTCCGGCCACTCCTTTGACCTCGCCTGCGACCGCATGGATCGCGCCCTCCGCGAGTTCCGCATCCGTGGCGTCAAAACCAACATCCCCTTCCTCGAAAACGTCATCGCCCACCCCGACTTCCGTCAGGGCCGCGCCGTCACCACCCTCATCGACACCACCCCGGAACTGTTCGCCTTCCGACCCCGACGCGACCGCGCCACCCGCCTCCTCAACTTCCTCGGCAACGTCATCGTCAATGGCAACCCCCATGCCAAGGGCTACCGACCCTCCCGCGTCCTGGAACCCGCCCCCGTCCCAGCCTTCGATCACGCCACCCCTCCCCCCAAGGGCACCCGCGATCTCCTCCGCCAGCTCGGACCCCGCAAGTTCGCCCAGTGGACCCGCGACCAGCGCCGCCTCCTCGTCACCGACACCACCCTCCGCGATGCCCACCAGTCCCTGATGGCCACCCGCGTCCGCACCTACGACATGCTGGCCTGCGCGGACGCCCTCGCCCACCTCGTCGGCGACCATCGCAACGGACTCTACTCCCTCGAAATGTGGGGCGGCGCCACCTTCGACACCGCCATGCGCTTCCTCAACGAGGACCCCTGGGAGCGCCTCACCGAACTCCGCGCCCGCATCCCCAACATCTGCTTCCAGATGCTCTTCCGCGGCTCCAATGCCGTCGGCTACTCCAACTACCCAGCCAATGTCGTCGCCGGATTCGTCCAGCATGCCGCCCGCGCCGGCATGGACATCTTCCGCATCTTCGATTCCCTCAATTACCTCCCCAACCTCCGCGTCGCCATGGAGGCCGTCCAGGACGCCGGCGCCCTCTGCGAGGCCGCCGTCTGCTACACCGGCAACATCCTCGATCCCCGCCGCGACAAGTTCGACCTCCAGTACTACGTCCGCCTCGCCCGCGAACTCGAACGGATGGGCGCCCATGTCCTCGCCATCAAGGACATGGCCGGCCTCTGCCGCCCCATGGCCGCCCGCAAACTCGTCAAGGCCCTTCGCGAAACCGTTGATCTGCCCATCCACTTCCACACCCACGACACCTCCGGCGTCCAGGCCGCCGCCATCCTCCACGCCGCCGAGGCCGGCGTGGATGTCGTCGATCTCGCTCTCGCCTCCATGAGCGGTTCGACCAGCCAGCCCAACCTCAATTCCACCGTCTCCGCCCTCCAAAACACCCCCCGCGACACCCGCCTCCCCCTGGATACCCTCAACAGCTTCTCCGATTACTGGGAACGCGTCCGCGAATTCTACGCCCCCTTCGATACCGCCCCCAGGACCGGCTCCGCCGAGGTCTATCTCCACGAAATGCCCGGCGGCCAGTACACCAACCTCAAGGAACAGGCCGCCAGCATGGGCGTCTCCCATCGCTGGCCCGAAATCGCCCGCGCCTACGCCGAGGTCAATCAACTCTTCGGCGATATCGTCAAGGTCACCCCCTCCAGCAAGGTCGTCGGTGACATGGCCCTCTTCCTCTTCAGCCGCGGCATCAAACCCGCCGACGTCGTCAACCTCGAACCCGGCGCCACCCCCTTCCCGGAAAGCGTCATCGACATGTTCTCCGGCGGCCTGGGCTGGCCCGAGGGCGGCTGGCCCGAACCCGTCTGGCGCGTCATCCTCGGCGACACCCGCCACGCCGAAGCCCGCGCCCGCTGGAAACGCGACACTTCCCGCGCCCATCCCGCCTCCGATGCCGCCCCGATCGATCTCAACACGGTCCGCGCCGACCTCTCCGAACGCCTCCGCCGCGAAGCCTCCGAAAGCGATGCCTACAGCCACCTGATGTATCCCCAGGTCTTCCTCGATTTCGCCAGACACCAGCGCGAATTCGGCGATGTCAGCGTCCTCCCCACCCCGGCCTTCTTCTATGGCCTCCGCCGCGGCGAGGAAATCAGCGTCCATATCGAAGCCGGCAAGACCCTCATCATCCGCCTCGTCAACGTCGGCGAACCCGACAAGGACGGCCGCCGCACCGTCACCTACGAACTCAACGGCATGACCCGCGAGGCGTTCATCCCCGATGCCAACGTCGCCCCCCGCGCCAAAGCCCGGCCCAAAGCCGACCTCGCTGATCCCCTCCAGATCGCCGCTCCCATCCCAGGCCTCGTCGCCGCCCTTTCCGTCAGCGTCGGCAACAAGGTCCACAAGGGCGACAAACTCCTCATGATGGAGGCCATGAAAATGCAGACCACCATCACCGCCCCCTGCGATGGCGTCGTCGAGGCCCTCCACGTCCAACTCGGTGACACCGTCGAAAGCAAGGACCTCCTCCTCCGCCTCCGCGCCTGATCCCCCAACCGGCGGAAGCCGCCGTACCCAACAGCCCAATTCCGCACTGCCGCCCGGTGTCCACGCGTCAGCGTGCCCGGGCTCGCACACTCTGACGGCCGCCTGACCCGCCCTATCTTCGCCTCGCTGCCGCCCGCGCCTCCAGGAACCGCGCCCACAGCTCCCGCTCGACATACACCTCGACGAAGAACCTCGGTCGCAACTCGAACATCCCCACCATCCGCATCGCCCCCTCCGAACGTTCCTCCAGATTCGCATTCAATCCCGTCGCCGCCACCACCACCGCCGCATAAGGATTCTCCGGCACCGCATCCCACCACCCCACCCGCTCCATCCGACGCCAGTACCACGGCAGCGGCCAATACTCGCTCCGTGGCGCCATCACCTGCATCGGCATCCGTTCCCCCTCCGGATGCACCGCCACCAGTTCCGCCACCCGCTCCAGCAGATTCTCCACATCCCCGGCCGTGTGCGCGTACACATACGGATTCCGGAAATCCGCCGGCATCCAGTAGCTCGCCCGCCACGCCTGCCAGCCCAACTGCCCCGCCGCCGCCGCCAACGCCAGCCCGGGCAGGACCCGCAACCAGACGGGCCGCACCACAGTCACCAACACCCAACCTCCCACGCCCGCCAACAGGATCAGCCCGTGCAGGAACCCCAGAAAACACCACGGCGTCTTGTACGGAATCGCGCTGTACATCCCCGCCAGCAGCAGCGTGTACACCGATAGAAATCGTCCCCACCGCCAGTCCACCCCGCCACCCCCCCCCGGCCGCCGCCACCAGACGCCCACCACGCCCACCCCTGCCAGCAGCAGGATCGCCCCTTCCGTCCACACCCGTTCCCCCGGCCATCGGTACCAGGCCAGCCGTTCCCAGTAGAAGTGCCACGGATGGATGTGCGGCGACGCCCCGCCCGCCCGTTCCAGCCAGATGAAATAGGTCCGCACCGCATCCCACGGACCACCGGGATTCGCCAGAAACGATGAGAATAACACCACCGCCACCCCGATCGCGAGACCGCCCGCCATGCCCCAATGCCGCGGTTGGACCTGTCCCATGACCCGACGCCACCGGAGTCCGATCCGTCCCACCCACCCCCGCGTTCCCGCCGCATCCCCCTCCGCCTCGCCAGCACCGGCCGCTCCGCGGCCCGCCGCCGCCATCACCAACACCCCGGCCGCCGCGGCAGCCACCGCAAACACGAAAGTCTCCTTGGTGGCATACATCAACCCCACCCCCACCCCCGCCATCGCCGCCCAACCCCACCCGGGACGCCGCACATACCGCCACCCCGCCGCCAGCGTCAGAAACGTGAAAAACACCAGCGGCACCTCGTGGATGTAGTAACGGCTGTAATACACCATCGCCGGCGACACCGCCGTCAGCACCCCCGCCACCACCATCGGGCCCGTCCCCATGCCGTCACGCACCAGCGGCAGCAACAGGATCAACCCCACCCCGAACAGCACCGTCACCCACCGCATCCCCACCTCGTCCGGTTGTCCGGGCCGCACCCACGAAACCCCCTTCAAGACGGGCAGCGAAGCGTAGTACAGGACCGGACCATGATACTCATGCGGGTCATATCGGTACCGGCCATGGTCATGAAGTTCGGCCAGCTTGAAGGCGTTGATCGCCTCGTCATTGTGCAGCGGCCGGACAGCCAGATCGCCGCCGCGGAAGATTCCTCCCGCGACGGCGATCAACAGAATCGGCCAGAGCCTGGCCCAGCCCTTCATGGGACGGGAATGCCGTACACCTCCAGCTCCTGCCAGCAGTTCAGCGCCGTAAGACTCGTGCCCCGCGAATAGCCCCGCACGTACCGCGCCACCTCGCCCTTGGCGTCCACCACCTTGCCGTAGTGCGTCTCGAAGTACTCCTTGTCCGTTCCCACCCCCAGCCCAGAGGAATCGTCCATGTCGTTGTTGAACAGCGTCCGCACGTTCTCCGTGAACTCGGCGTCATCCGCCACCTGAAGGATCACGTCCCGCGTGATCTGGATGTACCGGTGATCATGCCACATCACGATCGCGTACAACTTGTGCGGCGCCCCGAGATCCACCTGCACCCATTGCGTCCGGCTCCGCATCTCGATGGCGTCCGAATCGAACGCCTCCTTCTTGCCGTCCACCAACTGCGACAATTCCCCCGTAAACGGCCGCACACTGCTGGTCACCGGCTTCCCCAACGCCACATTCTTCACCCCCGCGGGCGCCAGGAACGGCGCCGGCGCTTCCTTCGGAGGCGGTTCAATCGTCGGTCCCGAGGGAAGATCCTCCGGGGTGCCGCGCAGGGTCGGCTCGGGAAATTGCAGCGGCAGCGGCTCCAATCCGGTTTCGCCCGCCGCCGGCAAAGCCAGGGCCCCCAGGGCGACGCACGCCGCCAGCAGGCCGCCGCCCAGGCGACGTCGCAGAGAAATGACAAGGTCTCGGTTCATGTTCGTGTGTTTCAGATGACAATTCACGGTCGCGTCCGACGTTGGCAACGCCGTTTGACTTCGATTCCATCCCACCCGGCGCCCCCGAACAAGCCGCTTGTGCCCGACCGTCGTCGGCAAGCATGGACCCATCCCGCCAACCCCGCACCGAAAACCCATGCCTCCCACCCCAACCCGACGCTCCCCCAAGCCCCGCCCCAGCCCTCACCCTTCAGGCTTCAGGCTTCAGGCTTCAGGCTTCAGGCTTCAGGCTTCAGGCTTCAGGTCTCAGGTCTCACTCCAAATGCCGCTCGTGCCGCTCGTGCAGGCGTGCCACATGTTCCGGATGGCGCTCGGCCAGGTTGGTCGTCTCGCCCGGATCCTCCGCCAGGTTCACGAGAAACAGCGGAATTCGCTCCCGCACGTCCGCCCCTTCACCCGTGTCCCGGGCGTTTCCGATCAGCTTCCAGTCCCCCTCCCGCACCGCCCAGTCCGCATTCGGCCCAATCCCCACCTGCCAGTGCAGGGACCGCGTCGCATGCGGGCTCGGCGCCGCGCCGTCCCGCAGGACGCCGGCCAGGCTGCGCCCGTCCAGGTGGACCGCTGGCGTCGGGATCCCGCACAACTCGGCCAGGGTCGGCAGCAGATCGCAGGCATGGGCCACCTGGTCCCGCCCCGCCCCGGCCGGCAATCGACCCGGCCACGACACGATCGCCGGAAGCCGGATGCCACCCTCGAACAGGCTGAACTTCGCGCCACGGTACGGACCCGACCGTCCCCCGCCGAAATGGGCGCGTTCCTCGGTCGAATATCCGTTGTCGCTTTGGAACACCACGATCGTTCGCTCCCGCAGGCCAAGTTCATCCACGGATGCAAACAACGCTCCAAGCCGTTCATCCTGCGCGGCGACGAACGCCGCGTACAGGTTTCGCGGATAAGGCAGATCCCGAAACCGCTCCAGCCACCTGGCATCCCCCTGATACGGATAGTGCGGCGTGTTCAACGCGTAATAGAGGAAGAACGGACGTTCCCGCTCCCGCTCCATGAACGCCACGGCCTCGCGCACCATCAGGTCCGGGAAATACTCGCCGTCATGAAACACCTCCTCTTCGTTGCGCCACAGGTCATGGACGTTCGGGCCGCTCCAGTAGAAGAAGTGGGAATAATTGTCGATGCACCCCCCCATGTGCCCGAAGCTGTGGTCGAACCCCTGCGCCCGCGGCAACCGCCCGGGCGTGTACCCAAGGTGCCACTTGCCCACGTGTGCCGTCGCGTAACCCGCCGCCCGGAACATTTCCGCGATCGTCACCTCCTCCGGCGGCAGTCCGCCCGCCCCGCCCCTCTGTGATGGCGCATTGTTCGGCACCCCCGCCCGCACCGGCCACCGCCCGGTCAGCGTCCCGGCCCGCGACGGCGAACACACCGGCGCGGCCGAGTAGAACTGCGTGAACCGCACCCCCCTCGCCGCCAGCGCATCGAGATGTGGCGTGTGCAGATCAACCGCACCGTAGCACCCCAGGTCCACCGACCCCTGATCGTCCGCCATGATCAGAATCACATTCGGCCGCACCGCCCCGTCCGCCGCACCCGCCATGCCTGCCGTGCCCAATAGACCCGCAACAATCCACCCCAGGATTCCACCACCGTTCCATCGCATCCCCGAACCGTAAGAGCCTGCCAAGGAATTGGAAGCAGCAGAGCAGCAGTAATTTATAATAGGTCAGGCTAGCCATTGTTGACGGCATGCGCCCGGAATTATAGTAGGTCAGGCTCGCTATTGTTGACGCCACGCTCCCGCCCGATACCCCGTGAATCGCTTCCGTCCGGTGCCCTGATATTAGTCAGACATCTTTTTGTTGCCTGCTCGGCGCGACAGTTCCATGCCGTGCGGTGCCTGCGTCGTTGTCCCTCAACGCACCTCCCCGCTAGCCTTCGCCCATGCGAATTCTGTCGGGGATCCAGCCGTCCGGGGCGCTCCACGTGGGCAATTACTTCGGAATGATGCGGCCGGCCATCGAACTCCAGAACCGGGGCGAGGCGTTCTACTTCATCGCCGATTACCACTCGATGACCTCGCTCTTCGATGCCACCCAGCGCCGCCGCAACGTCCTCGACGTTGCCCTCGACTTCCTCGCCTGCGGACTCGATCCCGACCGCGCCGTCTTCTTCCGCCAATCCGACGTCCCGGAACACTGCGAGCTCACCTGGCTCCTCAGCACCGTCACCCCCATGGGCCTCCTCGAACGCTGTCACAGCTACAAGGACAAGGCCGCCCGCGGGATTCCGGTGAATCACGGCCTGTTCGCCTACCCCGTCCTCATGGCCGCCGACATCCTCATCTACGACTCGAACATCGTGCCCGTCGGCCGCGACCAGAAGCAGCACGTCGAGGTCACCCGCGACATCGCCATCAAGTTCAACGAGACCTATGGCGCCACCTTCCTCCTCCCCGAACCCGAGATCCGCTCCGAGGTCGCCGTCGTCCCCGGCACCGACGGCCAGAAAATGAGCAAGAGCTACGGCAACACCATCGAGATCTTCGGCGACGAGAAGGCACTGCGGAAAAAAGTGATGTCCATCGTCATGGACAGCCGCACTCCTCAGGAACCCAAGCCCGACGCCGACCGCAACCACGCCGTCCAGCTCCTCAAACTCGTGGCTCCGCCCGACGTCGCCCAGTCCGTCGAAGAACGTCTCCGGGCCGGTGGCTTCGGCTACGGCGACCTCAAGAAGGCCCTCTTCGAACATTACTGGAACCACTTCGCCATCGCCCGCGAGCGCCGGCGCGAACTCGAGGCCAATCTCGATCACGTCCACCAGGTTCTTCGCAAAGGCGCCGAACGCGCCCGCCACATCGCCGCTCCCGTCCTCCACCGCGCCCGCCAGGCCTGCGGCCTCGCCTGAGCTACCCGCCTCCCCGGCCAAGCAAGGATTGATCCCCCGCGTGCCCGATGCTGGCCGCCCACTTCATGTAGTGGCGGGTGAGCACCTCGACCAGGTCGCCATGGGCTTCAGGGTCCCGTTCAACGTGCGGGAGGACCAGCCGCAACGCCTCCTCGACGGCGGCGACCGCCTCCGAGGTGCGGCCCAACGCAGCCAGGCAATACCCAAGCAGCCCCAAACTCCGGGCCACCTCGGCCGCGCAAGAGTCGGGCCGTTCGCCAAAGCACTGCTGCATGGGCCTTTCCCAACTCTCCAAGCAAAGAGGCCCTCTGCACCCGTTCCCGCGGAACGGGAGGCCGGTCGCCCACCGAATGCTCCAGTTGCCTCAATTGCTCTCGGAGGATCTCGACCCCTTCGCGCTGACGGACGAGGGAACGGCCTTGCCACACCTCGAAATCCGCCTCCTCCATCGGAACAAGCTCGACCGATGACGCCACCGGTGCCGTCGGGAAATCGAAGGTGGCCACGCTCACTCAAACACGGTGCCGATAGGCCATGGCGCCAGCACCATCGCGATTGGCACGGTGAAGATCAGGTGGGCACGCAGTTGCTTCAGCATGTCTCCGTGATCGAAATAGAGCCGTCGGGCAACCTCACTGGGGAGTCGATCGAGGTCGTCCTGGACAATGAGGAGTTCGTGAGGCCTGCCCTTCTCCTTCAGCTTCGCGGTCGCATGATCGACGAGCAGGTTGACCTGATCGACCAGTTCGTTGCCGCTGTTGCGAAGCCGTTGCCGTACCGTGGTGCGACGCTCCACGTCTCCCTTCATCAACGCCTTCACCTTCGTCAACAGCCCGATTCCAAAGACACGAATCCCAACACCGGCCTCCGCTTCGTTGGAGATGTCTGTATGGTCACGCTGACCCGACCCGTGCCAGAGACAATCCGCGCCGCCGATCCAGAACCGTGCATCCCGGATTTGCGGGGTGAGGTGCGAACTTCGTGAAGCGTCGCCTCGGAGGGCCGGGTTCCACAATGCCGCAACGGTGTGGAGCGTTGGTTCCAGGACTCGCAGAGCTCGTCCCTCCGATCGGCTGCCTCCTCACCCACAACTCCGGGATGCACCGGATCCAGAAACGCTGAACAGCCAGCCTCGACGCCCCCTCTCCGCTCCCCGTCATCCCCCGGTCCGGCTGCCCTCCGCCCCCGCCTCTGCACGCGCATGCCACTGGCAGGCGGCCACGCTATCACCGGCGGCGCCGGCCGCCAGAAACCCCAACCGTGCCGCGTCTGCCGAATGTCGCATGGCCCAGGAACGCCCCGCCCGGTCCAACGCCTCCGTCCACACTCCCTGGCGAAGGGCTTCCATCCCCATCCGCCAGTGCACGCGAGCCGCCACCGCAATCCGCCGCAGTTCGGTCAACTCACAGCCGCAGCGGGCGCACCGCGCCTCCGCCTGGCCCGTCTTGTTGCATGCCGGACACCGGATGACCATGGATGCGAAAGCTAGTCCTCGAGGTAGAACAACACATCGGAGAGCGCATCGTTGTGCGTCCGCAGCGCCTCCCAATTCCCCTCCGTGATCGCATGGGCGCTCTGATGCACAAGTTCACGGATCTCCGTGGCATCCTCGGCGGCGACACCCTTCTCCAACAAGGCTTCGCTCCGCTTCCGCAAGTCCTTGGCCGTGGCCAGCAACTCACGACTGGCGGCACCCTGGGAATTCTGACCGCCCGCGGGGATGTCCATCCCCCCACCGGATTCGGCCGTCGTCCCCACCAGGGCCGCGATGTTGCGGCGCGCCTCCTCGACATCCACGTGGTGCTGTCCCCGGGTGTCCAGCGCAACGCTCCTCGCCAGGCCGGTGTCCTTCTCCGTCGCCGTGACCTTCAGGATCCCGTTCAGGTCGAGATCGAAGTGCACCAGGATGGGGTTGCCGGCCGGCACCGCGCTCAGGCCCTCGATCCGGAACTCACCCACGAGCGTGTTGTCCCCTGGATACTCGCCCTCCCCCTGGTAGGCTTCGACATTCACGGACGGCTGATCGTCCATCACGGTGTACATCAACTCGGACTTGCTCGCGGGCAGGGGGGTGTTCCGGGGAATGATGGGAACACAAATGCGCTCCTCCCGAATGCCACGGTCCGACAGGGCCGCCGTGCTGTAGGTGTGCGGCGTGATGTCCACGAGAATGCTGTGGCGCCGGTGCCCCGCAATCACCCCGGCCTGGATGGCGGCGCCCATCGCCACAATGAGGTCCGGATTGATCTCGACCCGCGGATCCAGCCCGAACCGGCTTTCCAGCAGTCTCCGGATCAGCGGCGTCCGCGTGGCGCCCCCCACCATCATCACCTTCTGAATGTCCTTCGGCCCCAGTTTCGCGTCGTTGAGCGCACGGTGCAGACAGGCAAGCGTCTTCTCCAACAGCGGCTCGATCAGCCGCTCATACTCGTTTCGCAACAGCTCCATCTCGAGGTGATGTGTCCCGTCGAGGTACTCCTCGCGGATCATGACGAACGGCTCGTCCGACAACACCCGCTTGGCCCGTTCCATCACGACGCGCAGGCGGCGCTGCGCCGAAGGGTTCTGCCGCAGGTCCACCCCATGCCGCTCCTCGAAGCGTCCCGTCGCGTAATCCACCAGTATCTGATCGAAATCATCCCCGCCCAGCCGCGTGTCGCCGTGGCTCGACTTCACCTCGACCACGCCGGCCTCCGCCACCACCACCGAGACATCAAAGGTCCCGCCCCCGAGGTCATAGACCAGCAGCCGTTCGCCGTCCGTGACCCCCGCCCCGTAGGCCAGTGCCGCCGCCGTCGGCTCATGCACGATCCGCAACACCTCCAAGCCCGCCAGATCCCCCGCCACCTGCGTCGCCCTCCGCTGTCGCTCGTTGAAGAACGCCGGAACAGTGATGACCGCCTTGCGGATCGGCTGGCCCAGCTGCCGTTCCCCCTCCCGCTTCAGTTCACGCAGGATAAAGGACGAGATTTCCTCCGGGGTGTGCTCGCGCGTTCCGAGAAGCACCTTCGTATCCTCGCCCATCCGCCGCTTGATCGACACAATCGTCCGGTCGGGCGCCGCGATGAGCTGATTCCGGGCCGCCTGCCCCACGATCAGCCGGTCTTCCGCGTCGAGTCCGACACACGACGGCATGATCGGGCTCCCGTGGATGGGCAGCACCTCCACCCCGTCGTCGCGCAACACCGCCAGCTCGGAGTTCGTGGTCCCCAGATCGATTCCAACAATCAGTTCGCTCATAACCGCGCTCATAACCGTCACTCGTTTCCGCTCACCGTCACCTGCGCCGCCCGCAGCAGCCTGCCATGTCGTCGATACCCGGACGCCAATTCTGCAACCACTGTCCGAGGCGGTCGTCCCGACGTCCTCTCCACCGCCACCGCCACCATCGTGGTCGGATCGAACGCCTCCCCGACCGTGGCAAACCGAACGACACCATCCCGCTGAAGCAGGGTTTCGAGATGTCCAACCACGATCGACAGGCCGTCCCGCTGCCCCTCCCACAGCCTGCGCCATGCGGCATCCTGCGAACGCCACCACGAAGACCGGGGCGTCTCCACGGATGCCGCCGCCTCCAACCGACGCATCCGGTCGAGCAGTTCCACCAGCGCCAGGCATCGCTCCGCCGGCATCCCCTCCTCCGCCGGCCGGGCCGCCGCCAGGTCCGCGACGCTCTCCCGCAGAGGGCCAAGGCTCTGTTCAAATCGCCCAAGCGTGTCCGCCCACTGGCTCACCGCTTCCGCCGAGCGCCGGTTCGCCTTGCGCACTTCGTTGTTCAGGGCCGCCAACTGCTCGAAAAACGAATACAGGTCCGGTTCCTCCTCCGTCCCGCCTTCCACAACGTCTTCCTCCGGGCTGTCAAAGTCCTCCCCGACCGAGGCCAGCCAGACTTCGAAATCCCGGCGCAAAGCCTCCTTCCACGCGGGCATGGCGTCCGCCTCTCCCGACCCTGCCTCCGCACCCGCATCGCGGTCCGCCCCCTCCGCATCCGCCTGCCATGCCTCGTCACCCGCTCCTTCCCGATGGGCGCCCGTTCGGTTCACTTCTTCGCACATAGGGTCAGGTATTCCTTCATCGACTCGAATGTCATGGGACCCGGCCGCGGCCCAAGCCGCCAGTGCCGGACGGCCACCTCGACCGGCGAGTCACCATGCCGATCCTGGCCGAACAACTCATCCCGACACCGGCTCGATTCGTCCCGGATCCGCTCGTACGCTTCACGCAACGCATTGAACAGGACCGGGTGAGTCTCCGGCGTGGCCTCCCGGATCGCTCCCAGATAGGCGCGCCGGATGTCGGCATCGCCGGCGTCGCGAGCCACCCTCAACAGCATGTAAGGATTCATCTCAGAAAAGTTCCGGTTGGGATGAGTCGATCTTCGGCACCCGCCGCGGTTTTCCGCCTGAACCCCCGCGCGCCTGCTCCCGCCGCCGACGCACCTCTCCCATGAGCGCGTCATAGAGGTCCCTCGGGACACCCGGTGGACACTGTCCCGTCATCTGCTTGAACTCCGGTTCCGGCATAAGGAGCAACCCTGCAACCATGGATTTGAATTCCGGCATGGCTTCGATCGCAGGCATGACGTCCGCCGGCAAATCGTCCCACGAGTTCTCGTCCTCGTCCTCGTTTTCAACCAGGTTCGGGCCGGGCAGTCCATCGCCCTCGTCGCGTCGGGACAGGCGCCCGATGATTTGCTGCACCTCCGACAGGCATTCCTTGTCGCCCCGCCGCTCCGCCTCTTCCCGAATCTCCTCCAGGTCGTTCATGAAGCCGTCGGGGTCGAAATCCATCAACGCCCGGTCCTCGACGAGACGCGTCAGTCGGAAGTAGGGATGCTCCGGGTCGAGCCGGAGGCAGACGTCCAGCAACCGGTCCCGCTCATTCCGAAACGGATCGCGGCGGCACAGTTGCACCAGTTCCCGTGCGTCCTCCGGATGGAATCTGGTATTCGCGATCCGCCTGACAAAATCGCACACGACCCGCAACTCGGGATGCTTCCGCAGTGGTCCCGGCTCGGGAACCCAGTGGAAGGCGATGCGAATCAATTCACAGACCTCCTGAATCGACACGGAGCCCGCCCGCACGCCCCGCAACGCATCGAGATGGGGCGTGGACGTCAGCTTCTTCGTCGCGCACTCCATCTGCACGTGGTGGCAGTACAGTTCCACCGCAGTCCGGAACGGTGCCAGTTCCCGGGCCTGCTCAATCCGCTGCTGCCCCGTCCCGGCGTCCCCGAACATGCGCTCGATCACCCCCCAGTGCGCCATCACCGCCCAGCGTCCCCGACGGTAATCCCTCGCGTCCTCCACCACCCAGGTCTCCGACTCCTTCAACGCCTCCCGCGCCCGGTCCGCTTCGCCACGCTCGAAGTGCTGACGGGCCAACCCCACCCACCCCGCGAGGATCAACGCCGGCATCTCCGGATCGAGCGGATCCAGATCCCGCGCCCGAAGCAGGTACGTCAACCCCTTCCGATACACCTTCCGATCCAGGCAACTCCCGCCCGCCAGCACCAACACCGGCTTCGAGTCCGGAAAGCGCTCGGCCATCGCGTCCAGCAGACGGTTCCGCAACGAGGTTTCCCGCAAGTGCCGGTACATCTCCTGCAATCGGAGATGCGCCAAAAGGTTGGCCGGATCCAGTTGGATCGCCCGCTCGAAGTGCGCCACCGCGCGCCGCGCATCGAGGGGACGCGGCGGCTGCCACCCGAATGGATCCGGTGGCGCCATCTGCGCGGCAGACGCCCCCAGGGTGGAGAAGGCGAGCGATTCCAGGTGCCGGTTCTCTCCCCGGACCTTCCGGCGCCATTCCAGGAACTCATCCATGGTCTGATCCGCCGTCTTCGATCCCGGGCCGACGCTGCCTGCCAGCCCCGTAAGGCGGACCATCAGCATCGCCTCGACATCGTTCTTCGCGCCGTTCCTCCGGCGTTCCTCGAAGCTTGCCACGTACTTCTCCCCGGCCTCCTCCGCAAGACTGGGAGTGGCGTGGAAATAGAACTGGCTCAACGCCCCCACCCAGTCGTCCGCCACCGTGGGAAAGGACCCGATCCCGTCGCGAACCGCCCGGTACGACTCCGCATGCGCCCCCCGCCGCCACAACCGATCCGCCCGGACCACCGTCTCGATCTCGCCGTCCTTTCCAAGCATCCGCTTCCAACCCTCCACAAGGCGGTCCGGAACCGGTTGCCCGACATTCACTGGCGCCACCGCATCCGGCGCCAGGACAAGGTACGCCTCCGATGCCCGCGCCGGCACGCTCCCCTCCGGCAGGCCCCGCAGACACCGTTCCACCATCCCGCGGTCCCCCTCGTGGAACGCCGCCACCCCCCGCACAAACAACGCCCAGTGCCGCAGGGCCGAACGATGCGGCACCCGCCGGGCCCACTCCCGCGCGCCGTCCATGTCCCCTTCCCCAAGCGCCTGCAACGCCCGTCGAATCGCCATCCCGTGCGCCGCCGGTCCTTCCCCGGGGAGCTCCGTTCCGTCCGTTCCCTCGCCGGTGCCTCCCAGCCGTTCCATCACCAACCGGTCCGCATACCGCACCCGCACCGCCTCCGGCACCGCTCCGGTCGAGTCCCCCAGTGCCCGCTCCAGCCAGGCCACTCGTTCAGGGCCCGTCCCCTCCGGACAGCTCAACTCAAACTCCAGCCCGCGAATCACTCCCTCCGCCTCCGGCGCCACCCGACGCAGGTAGTCCAGCACCTGCCGCGCCGCCCCGGGCTGCCCGGCCTCGATGAACTCCTGCGCCAACGCCTCGTTGGTCCGCACCAGCAAGGGCAGGAACCTCTCCGGCGCCAGCCGCACCAACGGCTTGATCTCGTCCCGCGCCTTTCGCCACTCCCCGCGATTCAGGTACTCCAAAGTCCTTGCCTCGGCGGCCAGGACCGCCGGGGGCAGGGGCCTCCCCACATTCGGTCCCCCGGGGTTCGGATGCGGCTCGCTCGACATCCATGCCAGTAGAACGCCCCGCCCCTCGCCTCTGAAAGCAACGGTTGTTCACACCCGTTCCCAAGGTTGCTCACCCTCCCACGGCAGGCTTCGCGCAGCTCACACCCCCTTCAACAACTCGCGGAGGCACCCCCAACCTCCGCCTGCCCCCCTGTCCGCCCCGTGCATCCCGGATCTGCGGGGAGAATCTGTGGGGAGAGTGCGAACTCCGCCAAGCGTCGCCCCGGAGGGCCGAGTTCCACGAGGCCCCAAGGGTGTGGAGCGCCGGGTTGTGGACTCGCGGAGCTCGTCCCTCCGGTTGGCTCCCTCCTCACCCGCAACTCCGGGATGCACCGCTGTCCGCCGGTCGCCGCAAATCCCGTGTTGCCGTAAATCCCGTTGCGCCCCCGCCCCGTTTCCGGCTTCAATCGACCCAATGAATCGGCGGCCCGCTGCCCTTGGCACGACCTCCTAGCGTCCCTCCCGCTTATCCGGGAAGGACGCCGACACGCCTCGCACTGATCTCAGTCCGGGGCGTTTGCATTTTTACAGCGCCATCCATGAACGCCCCCAACTCCCATCCCAACAACCCCGCCCCCGACGGCCCCGCCCGCAAATCCCTCGACGAGCGCCAGCGGATGACCGACCTCGAACGGATCCGCCATTCCTGTGCCCACGTCCTCGCCACCGCCATTCTCCGCCTCTGGCCCGATGCCCAGTTCGCCGCCGGTCCCCCCGTCGAGAACGGCTTCTACTACGATGTCGAACTCGATCACCGCATCTCCCCCGAGGACTTCCCCCGCCTCGAGGAGGAAATGAAGCGCGAGATCAAGGCCAACCACGTCTTCGAGAAGGTCGTCGTCTCCCGTGATCAGGCCCTCGACGACGCCCGCCAGGGCCGCCTCGCCGCCCTCTCCCCACGCCCCACCCCCAGCAGGTTCAAACTCGACATCGTCCAGGGCATCCCCGACGGCGAACCCATCTCCTACTATCGCAACGGCGACTTCATCGACCTCTGCGCCGGTCCCCACGTCATGCGCACCGGCAACATCGGCGCGTTCCGCCTCACCCACGTCGCCAGCGCCTACTACAAGGGCGACGAACGCAATCCCCAGCTCCAGCGCATCTACGGCACCGCCTTCAAGAACAAGACCGAGTTGGAGGCCCACTTCGCCATGCTCGAAGAGGCCAAACGCCGTGACCACCGCAAGCTCGGTCAGGAGATGGGCCTCTTCGCCATGGACCCCGACTTCGTCGGACCCGGCCTCCCCCTCTGGCTCCCCAAGGGCACTGTCCTCGTCGAGGAACTCGAAAAGCTCGCCAAGGAAACCGAGTTCCAGGCCGGCTACGTCCGGGTCAAAACCCCCCATCTCGCCCGCGAGAAAATGTATCTCACCTCGGGTCACCTTCCCTACTACGCGGAGTCCATGTTCCCGCCGATGGAACTCTCCGAAACCCGGGACCACCCAGCCTCGTCCGCACCGGACTCCGCTGGACCCGCCGCCGAAAGTCCGAAGGACCGCTACTACCTCAAGGCCATGAACTGCCCGCATCACCACCGCATTTTTGCGGCGGAACCGCGCAGTTACCGCGATCTCCCGCTCCGCCTCGCCGAGTACGGCACCTGTTACCGCTACGAACAGTCCGGCGAACTCTTCGGACTCATGCGCGTCCGTTCCATGAACATGAACGACGCCCATATCTACTGCACCCCGGAACAGTTCGCCGACGAGTTCCGAGCCGTGAACGAGATGTACCTCAAGTACTTCAAGATCTTCGGATTCGACCGGTACCGGATGCGTTACTCGACCCACGATCCGGCCAGGCTGGGACAAAAGTTCGTCAATCAACCCGAACTCTGGCGCCAGACCGAAGACATGGTCCGCCAGGTCCTGACCGAGTCCGGAATCGAGTTTGTCGAAGTCCCCAACGAAGCCGCCTTCTACGGACCCAAGATCGATGTCCAGGTCTGGAGCGCCATCGGACGCGAGTTCACCATCGCCACCAACCAGGTCGATTTCGCCGTGCCCGCCCAGTTCGGTCTCACCTACCGCGACCGCGACAACACCGACAAAACCCCGCTCTGCATCCACCGCGCCCCGCTCGGCACCCACGAGCGTTTCATCGGGTTCCTCATCGAACACTACGCCGGCAACTTCCCCCTCTGGCTCGCGCCCGAGCAGGTCCGCGTCCTGACCATCGGCGACGATGAACCCCTTGTGGACTACGCCCGCAGTGTGGTCGATGCCCTGCGCGCCCGGTACGTTCGTGTCGAACTCGACGCATCGACCAACAAGATCAACGGCAAGATCCAGGACGCCGAACGTGCCAAGGTCCATACCATGCTGGTCATCGGCGGACGCGACCGCGACGCCGGCCAGGTAAGCGTCCGCCTTCACGGCAAGGGTTCCATCGGCGCCCGCCCAAAGGACGAAGCCATCGCCAGCATCGTCCAGTCCATCCAGGAACGCTGTGCCTGACCCGGGAGGAACCCAACCCCTGTCCGGGACTTCACCCGCCGGACAGGCTCCTGGAACCCGCCCCTTCCATCCTTGAAGCCTCCAACCCACCGCCACGGCCACCGCCGCCGACTCCAGCGTTGGCTCGCCATCGGCCTTCTCGCCGGAACCTTCGCCTCTGGAACCCTCCCGGCGCAGCAACCCCCCAACACCCAGGAGGATGCTGCCCTGTTCCCAACCTCCCCGTTACCCGATCTGGCGATCGATCCCCCGCGTCACGCCGTCCGCCTTCAGGGCGAAGCCGCCCAGCAGCCCGATCCCCAGCCCCGCGTTCACCTGGTTCCCCAGGAGCCCGCCCGCATCACGCGCCTCACGACCAACCTTCACCTCGTCGATTTCGAACGCGTCGCCTACGGCAACCTGCTCCTGACGCCGTCCGACACCCGGACCCATGCCGTCACCCTTCACTTCGGCGAAGCCCTCGCCGATGGCCGCGTGCTCCGCACCCCACCCGGCAGCGTCCGTTACGCCCGCATGGCCGTCACCCTCGAAGCCGGCCGCCCTCGGATCGCCGCCCCGCCGCCCGATCGCCGCAACACCGAAGTGGACAGCCCCCGTCATCCTCCGGCCGTCCTCACCCCATCCGACTGGGGCGTCGTGCTCCCCTTCCGCTGGGTCGAAGTCGAAGGCTGGCCCGGCGACCTCCAACCGACCGCAGTGATCCGGCGAGCCGCCTTCAGCCGCACCTGGGACGACTCGGCCGCCGCCTTCCACTGTTCCGACGACCTTCTCAATCGGATCTGGGACCTCTGCCGGTACTCGATCAAAGCCACCACCTTCGCCGGCATCTACGTTGACGGCGACCGGGAACGCATCGCCTACGAGGCCGATGCCCATGTGAACCAGCTAAGTCATTACGCCACCGATCCCGATTTCCAGATGGCCCGCGACACCTTCGACTGGCTGATGAAGCACCCCACCTGGCCCACCGAATGGGCCTCCTACATGATCTTCATCGCCCATGCCGACTGGATGCACACCGGCGATCGCACCTGGCTCGCCGCCCGGTACGAGAACCTCAAGGACCGCCTCCTCGCCTTCCGTACCCGACCCGATGGCCTGATCGACAGCGGCCCCAACGCCCTCCGGCGTCTCGACCTTGTGGACTGGCCCCCCGGCGAACGCGACGGCTACGTCTTCACCGCCCTCAACACCGTCGTCAACGCCACTCACCTGCGCGCCTTGGCCCGGATGTCTGATCTCGCCGCCGCCCTCGAAAAGCCCGGCGAAGCCGCCGACTACGCCGCCCGCGAACAATCCGCCCGCGCAGCCTTCCTCAACCAACTCTGGGATCCCGATCGCGCGCTCTTCCGGGACGGCCTGGATACCGATCACACCTCTCTCCACGCAAACCTCTTTCCCCTCGCCTTCGACCTTGTCCCCAAACCGGCCCGCCCCGCGGTCACCGCCTGGCTGGCACGACGCGGCGTGGCCTGTTCGGTCTTTGCTGCCCAGTACCTGCTCGAAGGCCTTTTCCAACAAGGAGCCGCCCACCATGCCCTGGCTCTCATGACCGCCGATGGCGACCGCAGCTGGAAACACATGGTTGACAGCGGCACCACCATCACCTGGGAAGCCTGGGACCAGGTATACAAACCCAACCAGGACTGGAATCATCCCTGGGGTGCCGCGCCGGCCAACCTCCTCCCCCGCTTCGTCCTGGGAGTCGAACCCCTGCAGCCCGGATGGACCCTCGCCCGCATCCGACCCCATCCCGCCCATCTGCGGTACGCCGCCGGCAAGGTCCCCACCCCGCGTGGTCCAATCGAGGTCGCCTGGGAACGCCAACCCAACTTCCGCCTGACCCTCACGCTCCCCCAAACCATCGCCGCCCGGGTCGAACTTCCCGCCACGGAAGGCGCCACCCAAGTCGTCCTCCTCGACGCCGACCGCCCCCGCCCCGTCTTCGCCCGCCTCGCCGGGGACCGTTGGGTTCTCGATGAACTCATCTCCGGCAGCGCGACATTCGAAATCCGCTGAACGCTCGCGCTTGGGGGGGGGCGCATCTGCGAGTTGTCGGAAGGTGCAACGGAATCGGGGTGGGTCTCGCTATCGGAATCGGTATCGACGGGTGCAATAAAGTTCCGCGCGTCCACGGTTTTCGTACCGATTCGATTCCCATAGCAACCCCAACCCCGGCGGCCCCCTCGTCGTCCCCTCGTCGTATCCCTTGACCGATCATGAATTATACGCCTGACATTTTAAACTTTATCCGTTCCAAAAAATAACCCTGCCATTTTTTATTTACATGACGCCCTCAATGCCCATGCTCACCTGCGCAAATGAT